>JBIOHE010000189.1:0-8567 GCA_044448725.1 Sphingobacteriales bacterium
CTCTACAGGTCCTTAAAACTGACGATACCCGCCCCTTACTACCTGTTGTTTATCCATCTGCGCCATTTGTGTTTTCATCATCTTTATCTGCTCAGCAAGTAATTTATTTTTATCCTCCTTCGCTGCTTCTGAAAGATACATTTGCGCCTCGCGTTTGTTACGTTTGGCCATCGCTATCCCGGCAAGGCTTAGTTTGGCCAGCGCAGTATTATGCGACATCTTCATACCCAGCGAAAGCGCCTTCTTGAAATATTTTTCTGATTTTAAAGGTTGCTTGCGCGACTCGATCAGACCTATCAGTAAATTATAATAGCCATGCTGGCTTTTGTTCAGTTGCTTTTCGTAATCTGTTATCTTTAATAACCATTCTTCGGCCTTTTCTGATTTTTCTTTACGCAAAAACCATTGGGCAACGAGCATATTTTCATTGAAAAAATAGGTGAGCAGCACAATGCCGCCTAAAAACAACACCAGTATTCCCCAGCCCCAAAAACCAAAGGCACAAAGTGCAACTGCTGCACCCATAACCACACAGGCAATAATTAACCTTATTATATTTGACATCGTTTGAATTACTAAATTAGCATACAAATATCCGTTTATTTGTACGCTTAATCAACAAAATAATTAAGATTTATGGCAATTGTATTAGAACCCTCATGGCTACAGGTTTTAGGTGATGAATTTGGTAAAGATTATATGGTGCAACTGCGTCAATTTTTAAAAAATGAGAAAGAAACCGGCAATAAAATATATCCAAAAGGTGGCGATATTTTTAACGCTTTCCAAAAAACACCTTTTACCAATCTAAAAGTAGTAATTCTGGGTCAGGACCCATACCATGGTGAAAACCAGGCGCATGGTTTATCGTTCTCCGTTCAAAAAGGCATTACCGTTCCGCCGTCTTTAAGAAATATTTATAAAGAGCTGCAAACAGATATTCCCGGTTTTGTGATCCCCAACCATGGCGACCTTACCGAATGGGCCGAACAGGGCGTGCTTTTATTAAATGCAAGCTTAACCGTTCGGGCCGGCTTACCGGGCTCTCACCAAAAAAAGGGATGGGAAGAATTTACAGATAATGTCATCAAAACAATATCCGACAAAAAGGAAGGCATCGTATTTATATTATGGGGGGCCTTTGCCCAGGCCAAAGCGGCGCTGATCGATCAGACGAAACACCATATCATCAAATCCCCGCACCCGTCGCCGTTCTCGGCAGATCGGGGCTTTTTCGGCTCAAAACCATTTTCAAAAACTAATGAGATTTTGGTGAAAGAAGGAAAAAAAGCAATTGACTGGCAGATCAACCCCCTAACCCCCTAAAGGGGAATTTTGATTAGCTACTTTGTTTGCGTTTTTGCCTCCCCCTTTAGGGGGTCGGGGGGCTAATACTCCAGCGGAACAATCGGCTCCTTTTTACTGGTAGACATAATCATCATGGTTTGAAAAGTTTTAACCACGCTGATGCGGCTGATCTTTTCCATGATGAGTTGTTCGTATGACTTAATGTCCCTTACATACACTTTCAATAAGAAATCACACTGGCCGGTTACGTGATGGCATTCGGTAACCTCTTTGATGTTTTGGATCTCTTCTAAAAACTTGTGAATTGTATCTTTTTGATGGAAATCAAGTGAGATCTGGATAAAGGTTTTAATACCAAGTCCCAATTTTTCTTCGTCAACCAGGGCATGGTAGCTTTTAATATATTCGGCATGTTCCAGCTTGCGTACACGCTCTAAAGTAGGCGCAGGTGAAAGCCCTATCTCGTTGGAAAGTTGCAGGTTGGTGATCCTGCCATTCTCTTGCAGGATCTTTAGTATTTGCAGATCAATTTTATCTAATTCGGCAGCCATGATACATGCAAATATATGATTTTAGTTAATTCACAAAATAAAATTTCTTCTAAAACCACTTTTACCGAAATAAATTTTTTGTTGAATAAATTTAGACTTGTCTAAATTTATTCTTAGGTTTGTATAAATGAATACTTTAGCGGAAGAGAACTATTTAAAATCAATTTACCACCTGAGTTTGGATACGGGAATTGTGAGTACAAACCAGTTGGCTGCATTTATTAATACCAAGGCGTCGTCGGTTACCGACATGCTGAAAAAACTTGCTGAAAAAGGTTTGATAAATTACACGCCTTACCAGGGCGTTAACTTAACTGCCGCCGGTGAAAAAATTGCTGTTAATATTATTCGTAAACACCGCCTCTGGGAATATTTTTTAGTTGAAAAACTTGATTTTAAATGGGACGAAGTACACGAAATGGCCGAAGAAATGGAACATATCTCTTCCAATGAATTAATTGACCGGCTGGACAAATTTATGGGCTATCCAAAACACGACCCGCACGGCGACCCGATACCGGATTGCAACGGGCTGTTTAAAATACATAATCTTAAACCTGTTTCGGCTGTTGCCGTAAACGAAAGCGGTGTTATTTGCGGCGTAAGAGACCATTCCCCTGCATTTTTGCAATACCTCGAAAAACAATCGCTTACTATCGGGAAGCAAATTACGGTTGCAGAAATCATTGAATTCGACCATTCGGTAATATTAAAAACAGCAGATAAAGAAATACAGATCAGCCGTGAAGTGGCTAACAATTTATTGATCGCCTTATGAGTACAAACAATACCCGTCCCCAATCACTAAGTAATGTTCACAGTTCCATTGGTACCGAAAACAAATTAGGGTGGCGAAGGATGCTGGCTTTTATAGGCCCGGCCTATTTAGTTAGCGTTGGTTATATGGACCCGGGTAACTGGGCGACAGACATTGCCGGCGGCAGCGCCTTCGGGTACCGTTTAATATGGATTTTGTTCGCTTCAAACCTGATCGCTCTCTTGTTGCAATCGCTGAGTGCGAGGCTGGGGATAGTACGCGGCCTTGACCTTGCGCAGGCCTCGAAAAATGCTTACCCAAAATTTGTCAATTTCTGGCTTTATATACTGGCGCAAATAGCCATCATCGCCTGCGACCTTGCCGAGGTTATCGGTATGGCCATCGGCTTGCAACTATTATTCCGCCTGCCGCTTGTGTGGGGAGTATCGCTGACACTTACCGATACTGTATTGATGCTGTTTTTAATGAACCGGGGTATGCGCAAACTCGAAATATTTATCATGTCGATGATATTTATTATGGGGATGTCCTTTTTGATTGAGATGTTTATCGTCGCTCCGAATGTTTTGGAAATAGCAAAAGGGTTCATCCCGAATAATCTTTTCAAAAAAGATCTGGTAAGCCAAAATATGCTGTACATATCAATTGGAATCATAGGTGCTACCGTAATGCCGCATAACCTGTACCTTCACTCCTCACTGGTACAAACCCGGCAGATCACACGTACCGATGCAGGCTTAAAAACCGCCATAAAATTCAACCTGTTTGATACAGCTATCGCCTTAAACCTGGCCTTTGTGGTGAACGCCTCGATATTAATATTAGCTGCGGGCGCATTTTTTAAAAACGGGTACTTCGAGGTTGCCGAAATAAAGGACGCCTATAAGCTGCTTGCGCATCTTTTCGGCAATCTTGCACCAACCTTGTTTGCCATCGCGCTGATAGCTTCGGGCCAAAGTTCAACCATTACCGGTACACTTGCCGGCCAGATTGTTATGGAAGGGCACATCAACCTCCGTATTGAACCCTGGCTTCGGAGGTTACTGACAAGGCTGCTGGCTATTGTCCCGGCAATATTCACCATTCTGTATTTTGGTGAAAACGGGTTGGGGAAGCTCATCATTTTAAGCCAGGTAGTATTGAGCATGCAACTGGGCTTCGCTGTGATCCCGCTGATTCATTTTACTTCAAACCGTAAACGTATGGGCAAGTTCGCTATCAGCTTAAAAGTAAAAATATTAGCATGGCTAAGCGCCGCGTTAATTATTGCCTTAAATGCAAAATTGGTGGTTGACCAGGTAGGTGACTGGATAAAAGAATACCCGGCTGCCGCAATTTGGATCTATGTGATTGTAATACCAGTGATCCTTGCCGTTGCTGTATTGCTGATTTATGTATTTTTGCGACCAATATTGTTTAAACACCGCGACCTGTCGGCCCAGGTGCCACACGGCCTTGCTACAACAATTCACGAATTGAAACCGCTATCCTATAAACATATCGGGATCACTATCGATTTTTCCAAGAATGACCGTGATTGCATCAGGCATGCCATAATGCAGGGGAATAAAGACACCAAATATACTTTAATCCATGTGGTGGAAACGGCGGGCGCCCGGTATTATGGCACCGAGGTGATGGACCACGAAACACAAAGCGATGCTGATAACCTGAATAAATACGTGGAGGCTATGATTAAACTGGGCTATAATGCCAATGCCCATATCGGCTTTGGCAGGCCGGCAAGCGCCATTGCACAAATTGTAATTGAGGATAAAATTGATTTTATAGTAATGGGTTCGCATGGGCACAAAGTGCTTAAAGACCTTATTTATGGCACCACTGTCGATTCCGTTCGCCATAAAGTGAATATTCCTGTGCTGGTGGTTAAGCCGCAGCCGAGGTGATTTTTACTATTTGTCATGCTGAACGCTTGAAGCATCTTCTACGCCTTGCATGTAGCCGACCTGTCCCTTCAAGATCCTTCAAGCGTTCAGGATGACAAATTCTCTTGTTCATGCCTTGCAACACATTGAATCCACCAACAATTACCGCCTAAAAAAATTATTCGCATATTTGTAGCGCATGGACCAAAATATATATATTAAGAACAAGAAAGCCTATTTTGAATACCATATACTGGACAAATACATTGCCGGGATAAAATTGCTGGGTACCGAAATTAAATCTATCCGCGAAGGCAAAGCCAATATAAACGATGCCTTCTGCACTTTTATAAATGAACAGCTTTATGTACGTAACCTGCACATAGCCGAATACAGTTACGGCTCGTTTTATAACCACGAAGCCAAACGCGACCGTATTTTACTCCTCAACAAAAAAGAGCTAAAAAAACTGCAAACCCGCGGTGAAGAAAAGGGCTTAACAATTGTCCCACTTGCCTTGTTTATCAGTGAACGCGGTTTTGCGAAGCTCGAAATCGGTCTCGCTCAGGGCAAAAAGACCTTTGATAAACGAGAAACGATGAAAGAGCGGGACACGAAGGTGGAGATGGATAGAGCGATGAAAAGATAGTTGGCAGTTTGCAGTGGGCTGTTTGCAGAATAGTTGACAGTTCGCAGATCAATGCAATCTGCCAACTTAAAACTGCCAACTGCCCCCTACCACGCTTTATCCCCTACCAATGGCACAAACCTGAAGGTATCCAGGATTGTTTGTTCATAATCATGCTCGCCAACTTTTAACACGGTTACCATTTTTTGCGATTCCTGATCGCCTACAGGTATAACTAAGATCCCGCCGATTTTTAATTGCTTTAACAGTTCTTCCGGGACAGTCGGTGCGCCGGCGGTAACAATTATTTTGTCGAAAGGCGCATACTTTGCATTTCCTTTTGAACCGTCGCCAAGAAGAAACCGGGCTTTGTAGCCCATTTTTTCGGGTAAAATAACAGATGTGTGGTAATACAGTTTTTCCTGACGTTCAATGGTATATACCTTAGCGCCAAGTTCCAACAATATGCAGCACTGATAACCGCTGCCGGTACCTATTTCAAGCACCTTGTCCCCTTTTTGAATATGTAACAGCTGGCTTTGGTAGGCAACCGTATAAGGCTGCGAAATAGTTTGCCCTGCTGCTATCGGGAAGGCAATATCTTTATAAGCCTGGTTCCAGAAAGTTTCATCAAAAAAGAAATGGCGCGGTACTTTGCCTATGGCCTTCAACACATTTTCGTCTTCAATACCTTTTTCCTTTAACTCCTCAACCAGTTTTTTACGGGCGCCTTGCTCCCTATAGTTATCAATATACCTGTATGCCATTTGAGGTGCTAAGTTAAACAGGATTCTTGTTGTCTGAATCAGAATTTTCAGAATTGATGAATTGACAGAATTAAAAGCAAGCGAAAAACACATTCCGTTACTTTTCGATCTTGTTTTAAATGAACATTCTGAAAATTCTTTAATTCTGATCCGCCATCTGGCGGACTGATTCAGACAAACTTAATACGGGTCAACATCCGGCTGTACCACGCTCCCTTTACTTAGCCGGGTAGTTTGAAACTGGGTTATTACCTCCCTGATAATGGTTTTGGCTTTATTTACCGAAACCAGGTCTTTTTCAAACTTCAGCATGATAGATTTGATGTAATAGTTCCTTATCCTTCCGATTAAAGGAAATTCAGGGCCAATCACCCTGTCGCCGAAGTGCTTGCGTAATTCAGTGGCAAGGTAGTCTGCCTGGTTATTTACTATGGCGGGGTCTTTATGTTTTACGTCGAGGTTGATGATGCGATAGAAAGGCGGGTATCTAAAACTCCTGCGCTCTTCCATCTCTGTAAAATAGAGGCCGTTGTAATCATTTTCAATTACCTGTTTTATCACCCGGTGCTTTGGGTCATAAGTTTGAATCACCACTTTGCCCTGTTTGCCGCGCCGCCCTGCCCTGCCGCTTACCTGCGCAAGCATCTGGTAGCTGCGCTCATTGGCCCTGTAATCAGGGAATTTAAGCAGACTATCGGCATTGATGATACCAATGACCGTTACACCCGAAAAATCCAATCCTTTGGCAACCATTTGTGTACCGATCAATATATCAATCTTTTTCTCTTCAAGATCATTCAAAATCGTTTGCAAAGAGTTTCGTGAGCGCGTGGTATCCAGGTCCATACGTGCAATCCGCGCTTCGGGCAACAGCATAGCCAATTCATCTTCTATTTTTTCGGTACCAAAACCTTTATATTCCAGGTGTGTTGAACCACAGGCCGGACAAATGTTGGGTGCATCCTCTTTATAGCCGCAATAATGGCAATGTAATTTACCGCTGCTTTTATGGTAGGTTAAACTAACATCGCAATTGATACATTTTGGCGTGAAGGCACATATTTTACACATCAGCAAGGGCGCGTAGCCCCTGCGGTTTTGAAACAAAATGACCTGTTCTTTATTTGTGAGCGCCAGTTTTATATCTTCCATCAACACGCTGGTAAAATGCGACTGTATGGTTTTGTTCTTTGTTTCCTCAGTAATGCTTACCACTTCAATCAGGGGCAGTTTTACGCCACCGTAGCGTTCTGTCAATTCAGCAAAGCCGTATTTGTTCATTCGGGCGTTGTAATAACTTTCAAAAGACGGCGTGGCTGAACCCAGCAGCACCTTTGCCTTATACATATTTGCCAGGAAGATGGCCGCATCGCGGGCGTTGTAACGAGGGGCAGGATCATACTGTTTATAGGATGTTTCATGTTCTTCATCAACGAGGATCAGCCCCAAATCATGAAATGGCAAAAACACAGATGAACGTGCACCCAGTACTACTTTATATTCATTTTTAAGCACTTTTTGCCAAACCTCAACCCGTTCATTATCATTAAAGCGGGAATGGTAAACACCAATATCAGCGCCAAAATACATCCGCAGCCGCTCAATGATATGGGTAGTAAGCGCAATTTCAGGCAACAAATAAAGTACCTGCCGGCCAGTGGCGATCATCTCTTCAATCAGCCTGATATAGATCTGCGTTTTCCCCGATGAAGTTACGCCGTGTAAAAGCAATACCTCTTTCTGAGTAAATTCATTTTTAATATGCGCAAGCACCTCCTTCTGCTGTTCACTTAATTCAAAAGTATCAAGGTCAGCTTCTTCTTCGTAATATAAACGACTAACATTTTTTTCCTCGGCTATGAATACTTCTTTTTCAATAAGCGATTTTATACTTGAATCTCCAGCACCGCTTTCTTCAATCAGTTCGGTTTTGGATATGGTGTTTTGATGTCGCGATAATTTGATGAACGCCAAAACGGCGTCTGCCTGTTTTGGTGCACGTTTTTCGAGAATGCCAAACAGCTCCCTTAAATTTTCCTGGTTATGATAAACCGGGTTCAGGCTAATAAAAGTACGTGTGCGGGGTTTGTAACGTTCACTTACTTCTTCCGAAATATGGATGATGTTTTTTTCGAACAGCACTTTCAGAATTGGCATTACCGTTTTTTGGCCCAATAGTTTTATAATATCACTAACGCTTAGCTCTGGTTGAATGTCAAGGGCTTCAACAATCAAAAACTCCTTATCATGTAATGCAGCACGGTCATAATCAAAACCTTTATTGAGGACAATTCGTGTTTCGCTGGCAAGTTTTAAAGCCGAAGGTAAAGCAGCATTCATTACTTCGCCAACATTGCACATATAATAGTCAGCCAGCCATTGCCAAAAATGCAGTTGTTCAAGGGTAACTACGGGTTGGTCATCCAGTAACTCAATGATGTATTTAGCCTGGTATTTTTCGGGTGCAAGTTTACCTATAGCGGCAATAATGGCTGTATAAAGCTTACTCTTGCCAAATTGCACTACCACCCTTTTGCCAACCATTACCGTTTCATTCATCCCGAACGGAACCCGGTAGGTATAGTTCTTAGCAATCGCTAAAGGTAATATTACCTCAACAAAAAGTGTTTCACGGTCAGTATATTGTAC
>JBIOHE010000190.1:0-8555 GCA_044448725.1 Sphingobacteriales bacterium
CATTATTGATAGCATCGAAGGCTTGTTTAGGGCTTTGGTTTACCAATAACGTGGTATTAAAATCTGGTTTAGTCATTTTTCTTTATTTTTAATTTAAGATGCAAAATTCACTGTCACTACAGGCTTCACCAGGCAGCGCTTTACTTATTATCTTCCCACTCCAATCCGGCCTCCTGTTTATGGTACGGCGTCCCGGTTCCGGTGGTTAAATATGCCTGCAAACTTTCGATAAAATAATCCCAGGCAGGCTCACATACATCATAACATTCGAGGCCTTTATTCAAACCTTCGTGCAGCATCGTCAATGTCGTAACGCGGTCATCACTGGTTATCGTCCAGATCAGCCTGGTGCCTATCCATTCATCTTTCTTCTTCAGCGTGTCCATATCGATGTGGGCCCTGAGGCATAGCCATACCACCTGCCGGCTGGATACGGCTTCGGCAATTTCGAAAGTCTTTCTTGTTTCCCCGAATGCGATCCTAAACTGGTCGCCCTTTCGGGCTGCAGCTCCCGAAAAGTCGTCACTCCACCAGTCCGGGATGTGTTCTGTAATCGCTGAGTAAACTTCATCAGCCGAATTGCTTACCGTAATGTTTTTTTGATAGTCATTCATTTTCTTATTTTTTTAAATACGTCTCAGTAAACTAACTTCCAAAATATCAGAGCCCCTACTGTCGTCCCTGCTAAAACAAATTCTTGTCCAAATTTAAACAAGCCGATTGATTCGCGTAAGTGGCAAAAAGGACAAATAAGCATGGCAAAACAGCCAGAATCGGCACATAATTGTATTTTTACTTAATTATTTTTAAAGGTCAAATACAATAATATGCGCATAGCAGTTCTAAATTATGAAGATGCGGTTTCAACATGTGTCACCGGTCCTGCTGATATATTGATAAGTGCTGCACGGATGTATCCTTTTTTGACGGGTAAGCCACAACAAATGGAACTTGAGCTGGATTTTATTAAACAGGCCGAAGGGCATTTATGGAAAAACACATTTGGCGCTTCGGAACAAAACGTGCTCAATAGCGATGAGGTGTACAATCTGGTGATCATCCCGGCCATGCGGTTTAATAAAATTGATAGCGTAATTGAGAAGGAAGCCGGGCTGATTGAGTGGATAAAGCAACAGCATAAACGCGGCGCCGATGTCGCCAGCATTTGTATCGGCGCTTTTATACTTGCAGCCACGGGATTACTGGATGGAAAAAAAGCGACCACCAATACTATGTTTGCTGGTCAGTTCCGCAAAATGTACCCATTGATTGAGATGGAGGAAGATAAAATAATTGTGGATCAGGGGCATATTTATTCCTGCGGCGGCGCTTTCAGTTTTACCACGTTTATGATCTATATCATCGAAAAATTTTATGGACACGAAGTGGCGGTGACTACTTCAAAAATGCTGATGATTAATATGCATCAGCTACCGCAGAGCACTTTTTCTATTTTTCAATTTCAGTACAACCATGCAGATGACCTCATAAAGAAAGCGCAGTTATTTATTGAGCAGAATTACAAAGAGATGATTTCTGTTGAAAAACTGGCCGCTCAATACAATATGAGTAACCGGAATTTCGTTCGCCGGTTTGAACTTGCAACATCCAATACCCCGCTCGAATACCTGCAGCGCGTGCGTGTAGAAGCAGCAAAAAAATTATTTGAAAACACCAATGAAGGTATTGAACAGGTTGCTTTAGAATGCGGTTATGAAGATATGGGCTTTTTCAGAAAGATATTTAAGCGCCACGTATCAATGACGCCACGGGAATATCAGAAAAAATACGGTCATTACGAATTTGATTAACGAACAGCTATTCTTTAATTAAGCGGTTCGATTTTAGCTTTGTTCCTGCTGCCGGAAGTATTTGAAAGTTTTAAACTGATGGATTTGGAGCTTTTTATTTCGACCATTTCCGCTGCCCGAAGTTTTGCTGGTTAACTCTTCTGTGTCCGTTTCTCACAAAGAACCCAACGCCGTGTGCAGGCACAAAGAAATTGTCCATTTTTACCTATCTATACACACCCGGCATGAACCTAACGAAGACATATCGGTTTGTCCTTTTTTGGAGCCCTGCAAGGCAGCTTACTATTTGTCTGCTGCGATCCTGGTAACCTGGATGGTATCATCGGTCAGGGTGCCATCAACCGAAACGTTTTCACCGGCATATTTTAAAACGGCCTTTTGATTGGCTATTTTATATACCTTTCCGTTGACAACCAAAACGGCTGTAGCGCCTGCTTTAAGACATTTTTTTACACAGGCAACGCGGGAGGTTGGGTCCGACATCTGCGAGCCGCTTGATGCACAAGTCGAATCCTCAATAATACCTTTCAGGTGAACGTCGCCGCCCTTAAATGCAAATGATGCGCTGATGAATAAAACCAAAGCGCCCGACAACAAATACTTTTTCATGGTTAACGGTTTAAAATTGGTTGCGTAAATATAAAGAAATTGGTTAAAGCTGCATAATGTGAAATATTTTTTAGGTTTGAGGTGATTGGGGGGCTTTGGGCATGCGGTGCCGGGTTGGCTGCAAGAAACCGGGGAAGGAATAGTTGTAATGCAAAAGCCTGAATCAATCAGGTTTTTTCGTCATATTTTTTTGCTGATTTTTTTAATCGATCCTGCATACCCGGGCTACCTGTCAGCGGGGCACGAGAAGCATTTGCTCACAGGCCTTGCCCGTCATTCGCGCCTGGTTTCGGAAAAAAAGCACAAAACCCATTGAGAAAAACCCTTTCCCTTAACCGAACAACATTGCCCCCGCCCCCTCTCGCTTCAAACCCTCAACTTAACTTAAAATGCAGCTTTATTAAATTGGTAATTCCGCTTGCGGCGATCTGGAGGCCTACGCAAAAAATCAGGAAAGCCATAAACCGGTTTATTATCTGCTCGTTTCGCAAGCCTATATAACTGATGAGCCGGTTAGTGTTCAGATAAAAAATAAAGATGAGGATGCAAATCCCGATGATGGATACCAGTAAGGCGCAAATATTGAGCAGGTAAACCGAAGG
Organism: Sphingobacteriales bacterium; assembly: GCA_044448725.1. Lineage (GTDB taxonomy): Bacteria > Bacteroidota > Bacteroidia > Sphingobacteriales > Sphingobacteriaceae > Mucilaginibacter. The sequence continues at coordinate 3,023 of JBIOHE010000190.1, forward strand.
GTCGGAATTTGCACCCTGGGCGCTTAGGGTAAACAGTACCGCTATGGTGCCCGCCCCGGCAGTAATGGGGAAGGTAATGGGATAAAAAAGGTGGTTCTCGGCGGACGTGGCAGGTTCGGTTTCAGCTTTGTCGGCTACTTCTTTTTTCTTTACCTCTTTATCGTCAACAGAAAGAAATTGCCACCCGATGCGACAGATCATAATGCCGCCCGCTAATTGTATCACCGGGATTGATAAACCAAATAGTTCTAAGATCCAGTGCCCAACCAATACGGTGACTGCACAAATGATGAAGCAGTAAAAAGCAATTTTTTTTACAAATTTTATTCTTTCCTTACGGGAAATATCCACAAAATAAGGACTTACAATAAATGCCGAACCAATGGGGTTAACCACCGGAAACAGGGCGACAAAGCCGATAAAAACTAAATGAATAAAGGTGTTAAATTGCTGTGACATATAAAGTATGGATGGACAAAATTAGCACAATATAATCAAATCAAGGTTCGAAAATTAACAACATTATTCGCAGACCCCGTTCGGCCAGCGCTTCAAGCGCGAGTCTGACGCCCCCGATCTGGATATTTTATTTATGTTTGCTAAAATCCCAAACACACAATTTTGAATGATCACATTATTTCGGGCAGTATCCCAGCAAGAGAAGGAAGACTATGATACTCATCTGGCTTTTCGCACGGGGCGTAATACATTAGAGGCGAAACAATTCTTTAAAACCAGAATGGCCGTTACTTCTTTCATAGACAGTTCGATGGAGCAAAATTACGACCCGGCATGCGCGCATCTGATGATAGTAACTGTGGACGATGATCATTTCGATATAATACAACGTACGACAAAATTGGATGGTTACGATGCGGTGCATATCGACGAAGATGATTTGCCCGATTTCAATAAATGTGTTATATTTGTTAAACAGGAGGTTTTATGAGAGCGTACAAAACTGTATATAATTTTACCGCGTTGTTATCCTTGCTTCCTACCGAAAACGGTGGACGCAAACGGCCTGTGTATAACCATTACCGGCCCTCGTTTTCATTCAGCACGGCTAACCAGTTTTCCGGTGAGATCGCATTTATTGGCCAGGAAGAACTAAAACCAGGAGGAACAGCAAGGATTGAAGTAAAGCTGTTACCATCGCGCTACGTTCCGCAGAAGCTTAAAGGCGGCGATTCATTTACTATCATGGAAGGTGACAAGGTTGTTGGAACCGGTGTAATCCAGGAAATTCGTGATGAACATCGGATACCAGCTTCAATGGCAATTTAAAAAGTAGTAAGAAAGTCAAAAGCCTTAAAGCTTTTTCAAGTCAAATTTTCCTTTTCAAGCCACCTTCTTCCCAGCCCCGGCAATTACAAAAGCAATTCCGCTATAGGCCAGCGCTAAAAATGCGCTGGTAATTTCACTTGCCCTATCGGCGACGGGGGCGGCGATTACTTTGGGAATGTGGAGAGAAATAAACCAGGTAAAAATCATTGCCCCCAAAAGAGTCGCAAATAACCCTACTTTAATTTTCAAAATAATGGCAATGCCTGCACCCAATAATGCTGCCCCGGCAAAATAAATCCAGCATATATGGCCTGGTATCCATGCCGGCATATAGCCTGCCGCATCTTTCGCATACAAAAAATGATTAATGCCAAAACTGATGATGGTTAAGGCAAAGAAAATAGTCCCGTAAGGTGTCAGCTTCCTCAAAACCCTGAAAAGGGTGTTTTCATTTTTTTTGGAAAAGCAGCCGGCAATAACAAACGCGCCGCTGGCCAATGCCAATTCTTTCGCTGCGTTTTCCCATTCTCCAAAATGCCTATAATTTGAGATAGCCATAAATTGGTACGGGATATGGTAAAAACAAAATATCAATAGCAGCAAAGTTCCCAGCAGGAGGGAAATTTGCCCGGGCCTTTTTTCAAAAACAATGCATGCCCCGGCCAAAATAAACAGGGTTCCGGCTATAAAAGCAAGCATTGCAAAACCGGGCATACCGGAATGATTCGGGGGTATCAGCATGTAAGGAAAATCCTTATAATAAGCTGTCAGCAAGCCCATCCCGGCTATAGCTATACCGTAAAAAATGCGGCCTGTTTCAGATAGATTTCTCATAATACCAAAGGTTTTATTTATTGACCGAAAAATCCTGAAAACACTATCGTCCCATAATACCGTTTAATGCGCATATCCTGCCTGTTAAACTTAACAATGGCATTTTGTAACTCATACTCAAACATTTTTGATAACCAATATCGAAAAGTCATCAAACGCCATATATCTTTTATTAAGTGGTCTGAGTTTAGTCCTGTTGCGACTACCAAATATGCCAAAAGCCTCAGATCGAAAGATTTGAGGCTTTTGTGGTATTGGACATTAACAGTATTTTGCTGTTTACCCGCCGGCATATAATGCTCAACTGGCGTGCTGCAGGTACTTTTCTATGATCTTATCATAGATTCCGACGGTATGTTCTTTATTTTTCAGGTCCTCTGCAGAAATATCGTATTTCTTTGACCAATAGGGCACATCGGAATTTTCCTTAACCTGCTTTTTATCATTTTCCGGTATCTCAATTTCAGGGTTGTTTTTCATGATGTTTCAATAATAAATTATCAATGTTAAAGTTACCTTATTGCATGTGTATTTACTATTATCAATGTGTTAAGTTATTATTAACACCAAAAGATCCAGGGGTTCAGTTCCTCAAAAAAAAGCCCGCTTTTTCAATTTGCTTTTTCAATAAAAATAAACGTATTTCGGTTCCGGTTCTTTTGTTTAACAAACAGGGACCATCAACCAAAATAATTACCATTATCCAATTATATCTGCTAAAGCATCAATGAATAATACTGCCGCCTACCCCGACTCAAAAAGCCATTACGAAATCCTTGACGGACTGCGTGGCGTTGCCTCCGTTTTGGTGATCGCCTTTCACATTATGGAAACTTTCACCGGCGGTAACCGCTTCATCCAGATCATCAATCACGGCTACCTGGCGGTGGATTTCTTTTTTCTCCTGTCCGGTTTTGTGGTAGCTTACGCTTACGACGACCGCTGGGGAAAAATGACCCAGTGGGACTTTTATAAACGGCGTCTTATCCGTTTGCAGCCGATGGTTATTATGGGTTCGATAATCGGTGCGGCGCTTTATTATTTCGGGGGCGGCGCTTTATTTCCGATGATTAATGCTACACCTGTTTGGAAAATGCTGCTGGTGATGCTTGTCGGCTGTACGCTGATACCCTTACCTGTGTCTATGGACATCCGCGGCTGGCAGGAAATGCACCCGCTGGATGGTCCTGCCTGGTCGCTGTTTTTTGAATATATCGCCAATATTCTTTACGCTTTGTTTGTCCGCAAGTTCTCAAAAACGCTGCTTACTATATTTGTGATACTGGCGGCTATTTTCCTTGTACAATATTTGTTAATGGGCCCCCAGGGCGATGTTATCGGCGGCTGGAGCATCGATAAAACACAGCTTCATATTGGCTTTGCGCGCCTGCTGTTCCCGTTCTTTGGCGGAGTGCTCCTTTGCCGCGCCGGGAAACTGATCCGCATTAAAAATGCTTTCCTGGTATCCAGCCTGCTGATCCTTGTGGTGCTGTCCATTCCCCGGATTGGCGGCACAGACCACCTCTGGATGAACGGCATATACGAATCGGTGTGCATCATCCTTATTTTCCCGCTGATTGTTTCCATCGGCGCCGGAGGCAACCTCACCGGGAAATATCCGGTAAAGATCTGCCGGTTCCTCGGGGGCATCTCCTACCCGCTCTATATCACGCATTACCCGCTCATCTACCTTTACACCGCATGGGTGGTCGACAACAAAATACAACTGGGAGGCTACGGCCTGTTTGTCGGGCTGTTGTTATTTATTGCCAGCATTGCCATAGCCTGGGCCTGCCTGAAACTGTACGACGAACCGGTAAGGAACTGGCTGGCGAAGCGGTATTTGGTGAAGAAGGGATAAGCTTAAAAACGGCCTTGCGCAATGGGTTCCCCTCTTGAGAGTAATGTCACTAACTTAAAGAATTTAATATCGAATATTGAATTTCGAATAATGAATGATGAAGTAAAACTTCGATATTCGACATTCAAAATTCAATATTCGACATCGTGTTTTTATCTTAAGTTAGTGACATTATTCTTGAGAGAGGCAGGGGTGTGTTTTCCACCATGTACGCAGACACCTGGGCTTCCTCAGCTTTCTTTACCGAAAAGGGTCATTGGGATGGTCTTTTACTGTATTGCTTACGATGTCTTTGCCGTAAGCCATTTCATTGTTCCGTTCTTTCTTAATTGCCGGCATAAGCCGGTCGCTCTGTTGCCGCCGGGCGCGAAAACCGGGTTTTTACCCTGCAATTTTCAAAATACGAGGAGCTAAATGCGTTTAGTCCCTCGTAATTTTTGCAAGTTGAGGAGCTAAATGCGTTTAGCCCCTCGTAATTTTTGAAGCCCTAACTTGTTTAACATATTGTATATCAAACAAATATACAATAAATATCAAAGAAAACCGAAAATATGTTTGAAAAAATGGGCGTTTTTTATTTACCGGCTGTTATTGGGACGATGCCCGGAAGGCCGTGCGGGTTGCTCAAATATACCGAATTTTAGGGGAATTAGCAAGGAGCGGCGAGGTAATTTCATTTGAAATTGGATGTTTTGTACTTGATGAAGCCCGGCGCCCTTTGTTTTCTTTAACCTGGGCTTCACCGCTGTCCGATTCTCTGACTTCGGATGACTATGCCTGTAGTCTGCGACTACAGTGTGTAAAAAGCAATCAAGTCCATCCCTTTAACAATCAGGTACTTTTTATTCCCAAAATCCAATTGTTCGGATGCTGGATCTTTAATCTTTATTTAACTTTTATCTTGTAGTGTAGTCGCAAACTACAAGCATATCATATCCGAAGTCAGAGAATCGGACAGCAAGCAGCGGTGCCAGCGATTAAAGTAAACAGGTCGGCTTCATACCCCAAAAACAAGTACTATCTCAATTTCAAATTTAATTTTCATTTGTAACCTCAACCCCATATCGTATTGCGGCTTCAAGTATATCAGTGTTTATATCTTTTAGCTTATTGAACCTGATGCAATAGCCGGTCACGTTCGCCTTGCCTATTTCTTTTCCGAACGTTTGGGCTAAGTATGCCTTATCCCTGATACCAAGAATATAGATAGAGATTCCGGTTTTGTTTGCGCTCAAACCAATTTGAAAAAACGCTCTTGTTTTTCCATCAGCATATTTTATTGTGTAAGATCCATAGCCTATAGTAGGGTTACTAACAGTCTTATTTTCACTATTTTTACCATCATCGAACCATAATTTACATTCCGGTAATACCCGAAGTATAAGCATGTGCAATTGTTGCATATCACTACGCTTTGGTTCAGGCTGGCTGGTAATATACTTTTCGATTTGCTCTTGTACGTTCATGTGAAATATTGAATTATGGGTTACCTAATTGCCCGGTTAACCATCCCTTTTCTAAATCCCCCCCGGCTCCCACCCGGCCCAGTAC
>JBIOHE010000191.1:0-8529 GCA_044448725.1 Sphingobacteriales bacterium
CGGTGCAATGGAGCGATAGTTTTTTGGGGCAGTAATAGCTAGAGGGCTTTATTGTGAAAAGTGGGATGAAATCGGCTTTCTTTTAAACTTGCTTGCTAATTAAGGATAATTATAAGCATTTTATTAAAAAAAGCTATACCTTTACATCTGTACTATGCCAATCGGCATATTAATCATAACAAATATGCATCTTCCTGATTTTACTGCTGCCGCCGAACTGGCGGCAAGAATAAATGCCTACTTTAACTACGTTGAAGGAGAATTTCACTTTGAAACGGAACCTGCCAAAGAGCTAAAAAACGAGACCGTGGCTTCGCAAAAAGTTTGGGACCGTGAGCCCGAGCCGGCAACCATTGCAGGGATGGCATTCTTCCTTGGCTTTAACAGCCGCCAGGCGTTTGATGATTACGAAGGCAACGGAAAGTTTGCGCACACTCTTAAACGCGGCAGGTTGCGTATTGAAGCAGCGTATGAAAAAAAACTTCACCAGCAATCAGCAACCGGGGCCATATTCGCCCTTAAAAGCCTGGGCTGGAATGAAAAAAACGATGGCAAAAGTGATGGAGATGACGGTTTAAGAACCTTAAAAATTGAAATCATTGAAACAGGGCCCAAACCGGCGAATAGTGAGAAAGAGGTTGTTTTATAATAAACAGGGAATAACAATAAAAACAAGATGACTGATACAGAAAGTTTACCCGCCAACGGTGACGGAATTGAGGGCTCTGTCCTGTTTACACAAAACTATTGGAGTAATGCCCACACTGTTATTAACCAGGGCGGCACAAGTTCGGGCAAAACTTATGCTATTGCACAGGTCCTGTTTTGCCTGGCCTGTACGACCGAAAAACTGGTAATCACCGTTGTCGGGCAGGATGTGCCAAACCTTAAGGCGGGAGCCGTTCGGGATGCTTTAAGCATTTACTCTTCCTCCGGGGCATTGCAAGGCATGGTAAAAAGCTATAACAAAACCGACAGGGTATTCGAGTTCCGTAACGGTTCAATTATGGAGTTCAAAAGTTATGAAAATGCGCAGGATGCAAAATCTGGTAAAAGGGATTATTTGTTTGTAAATGAGGCAAATGGTATCGACTGGGCCGTTTATACAGAACTGGCTTTGCGCACAAGGACAAAGATATTTATTGATTATAACCCCAACAGTGAGTTTTGGGTACATGACCATTTAATCGGAAAGCCTGGAGTTCAGCTTATTATATCCGATCACAGGCATAACCCCTTTTTATCTGGTCAGGTCAGAACTAAAATTGAAAACCTACGGGAATCAGACATGGAACTTTGGCGTGTTTATGCCCGTGGCCTTACCGGCAAAATAACCGGCCTGGTGCTAAACAACTGGGCTTTATGCGAAAAAGTACCCAAAAGCGCCAGGCTATTGGCTGCCGGGCTGGATTTTGGTTTTACAAATGATGAAACAGGCTGCATATTAGTATATAAGCAAAACGGCGAACTGTGGGTTGATGAATTACTTTATGAAACCGGTTTAACCAACCCCGATATTGCTGAACGCTTAATAGCAGCCGGTATTGGGAAAAACATTGATATTGTTGCCGACAGTGCCGAACCAAAATCAATCGAAGAGCTACGGCGCCTTGGCCTGCATGTTACAGGGGCAAAAAAAGGAGCAGACAGTATTATCAATTCTATCGACATATTGAAAAGATATACCCTGAATATAACCCGGCAAAGCGTTAACCTGCGAAATGAGTTAGGTCGTTATAAATGGAAAACAGACCGGTCAGGCAAAAACCTCAATGTGCCGGTTGACTCATGGAACCATCTTATTGACCCCTTGCGCTATGTTGCTTTAAATAAATTAGGCGCCAATAAATCAAACAAAAGAAAAAGCTGGCTACCGGATATTAATACGCCGGCAAATGATTTTGCAGGGATGCATTTACTAAAATAAAACAAACAAACACCAATGTAATCATCAAATAACAATCTGTAAAATCAAAATATAAACATAAATATGATAGAAAAAATCCTGAAAACAACCACCGGCAAGCTACTGGTAAAAATACCATCAAGCTTAACCGAAATCACCTTGGGTCAAATGATGGAATTGCAGGAAAAGCCATCGTTAACCGACCTTGAAGCAATAAGCATACTGGCAGGCATACCTGTTGACCAATTACAAAATGTAAATAAAATTGATGATTTGATGGCGTTTGGCGATGTTGTACTCTCATTATCGCAGCAAATAATACACTTATACAACAGCGATGCTATCCCATCAAAAATAATTTTCCCTCTGCATAGCGGCGAGGTAACCATAGCGGTTATCAAAAATTTATCGGTTGAACCAGCCGGGGCATTTATGGCCGCCCGTGAAATTATAGCCGGTGAAATAAGTCAGCATATCGTTGATTACGGAGAGGATGATTGGATGGAAAGTTTCAACCCGTCATTAAAAGCCTGTTGCCAGGTATTGGCCCACTACTTTTATTGCAGGGTTACCGGCAGGCAATATGATGAATACAATGCAGAAGAATTTTGCAACGAGATAAAAAAACTAAGGGTAACGGAGGCGCTGCCCATTGCCAAACATTTTTTTACCTGTTATCCCGGCTTATACAAACCGAAAATAAGCTTCTGGCGTCGGTTCCTTCCATTTTAGAAAAAAAAGCAGGGATTCAATCATTTGAAAAGTTTAAATATATCAACACCGTAAACTCCCTCGCCGGAGGCGACATCACCAAATGGAGTGAAATATTAAATATGTCTTACGAACGCATACTCACCAAGCTTTTGCTAAATAAAGCTGAAGCAGAATACCAGAAACGGTATAGCGAGTTGCTTTCGCAGTAGTCCGAATTTGTCTGAACCATGATTAGATCGATTAAAAGATTTCCTTGATTTCTTCTAAAGGCCTAATTAAAACTAATCTCTAATCACCAAACTCCAATCTCTATCCCATGCCCATCCGTAACCAAATTGAAGCCATCGTGCAAACACTGAGTGTAACTCCCACCTTTGTATATGGCACAGCAAACGAGCTTAACCAACTGGCTGACGACGCCTCGTTCCCCTGTGTATTTATGTACCCTTTGCAGCCAATTGATGTATCGCCTCAGGTAAACGGATCTGTTGACAACACATTTTCAATTTACCTGGAGTTTTTGTTTAAAACAGATTTCGACCAATACACGTCGGATAACGAAACATACGTAACGCAGGCACTTTCGCTGGCTAATGAGTTTATTGTAAAAGCTTCCAGATACCGTGAAGGCGAAGGTCGCTATTTTAAAATAAAAGCCGGTGATAAAGCCAAATGTCTGCCTGTTTATAACAAATTTGATGTAAACACCACCGGCGTAAACCTGACAATCAGTTTGGCGACGATGTATTTTGAGAGCTACGCGGGTTCATAGTTCATGGCTGATAGTTCATAGCCTAACCAGATAAACTATGAGCAAACTATGAACCATGATCTATGAACTATAAACTATTCCAATGAACAACGACCAACTCATCCAACTCCTTGAACTGTTAAAAACCGATGTGATCAACTCCATGCAGGCCAATGGTAAGGATGCAACAGGACAAACCGCCAAACAACTCACTATTGTTGAAGGCGACAACGGCGTGCAACTGCAATTACCGGGATACATGCAATTGCTCGAAACCGGCCGGGGGCCAACAAGCCCTGACGCGGTTGCGGGCAATCCGCCAATGATTCAGCGGATTCAGCAATGGTGCCAGGCAAAAGGGATACCTGATAAAGCAGCCTGGGCCATTAAAAAGTCTATCGACAAAAAGGGCTTTAAAGGCCAGCCTGGCCTGCTTACCGGGCCATTAGGTAATGACAATATCAACCTTAGGCTAAACCCTGTGCTGCAAGCTATAGCAGATGGGATTAGTGGGGAGTTGGTCGTTGGGGAGTCCATAGTCAATGGTCGATAGTCCATGGTGGGAAGTTCATAAACCATTGCGCTAATCCTAACCAAACCATCACCATGGTCTATGGACTATGGTCCATGGACAACCAGACAAAAAAACAAATCAATATGATAATAGCAAAAATAAGTCCTGAAAACACCAGCGTAGCCGGCACCCGGATAAACGGGTTTATGGTTGTTTCGCTTTATGATGCAGCAACCGGGCAGCTAACAAATGGCAATAATGTTGTAGTAAGCTACACTCAAAACATCAACGGCGTTGTTTCAAGCCTGGCAGTAACCGTTCCAGGCCAGGGTACTACCATTTACAGCGGTTTACTCAGCGACCAGGACCCGCTGCTTCCTTTCTTTACAAAGTTTCAGGTAGATAGTGTTAGTACTGCACCCAACCCTACCCTGCCAGTAAACGCATGCGACCTGCGCATCAACTATATTACTGTTGATAACCCTGAATCTGCCCCCGGCGCTACAGACGGACAAATAACTGTAAATGCAGGTTCAAGCTATGGGCCTGTTTCCTACAGCCTTGATAATGTAAATTTCCAGTCGTCACCAACCTTTACCGGTTTATCCGGAGGCGTAAAAACTGTTTATGTAACCGATGCCAATGGTTGCAGCAACTCTTCGGTAATTACAGTACCTGTATTAAGCAATCTGCTTGTCAGCGACCCTTCTGTGAGTTTAACAGGCGGCAACGTATCCCGCTGGAATGCGGCATTTAATCCGGTGGTTTTTACCTACCAGCGCAAAGATTTTGAAGTTACAGCCGTTAGTTTAGATACTGCAAGCGGTAATGCAGCAGTATCCGTTAGCTGCGACACTTCGCCTATAGCATCGGCCATTGCCGCAAACAACCAGGCCATTGCCAATGCAGCGGCTTTAAATGTGGTTTTAACAAACATCACCCCGGTTTATGTTTACTTAAATACGGGGGTTTACAAAGGCACTTACCAGGTAACAATGGTATCAGGCGCCGGGCAATTGATTTTAAATACACCGTATATTTCAAACGCTGGCGGCTTTATAAACATCAATTTACTAAAACCTTATTACCAGGTGCATACACAAATCACTTACCAGGACCCGATAAGCGGACAAACAAATGCCATCATATCCACTAACAGGCCAGATAATACCGGCCTGGTAAAAGCCGATATCAGCAACTTTTTGCAAAGCCTGCTACGCGCAAAAGACGACAGCAACTTTACCCAAATAAACTACAGGGACAGCAACCTGAGCGCCAGTTATCAGATTGCTTATGCAGAAAATTGGGACGGCAAATTAAGCGGTCGCCAAACATTAACCTACATACCTGTAACTAACCCCTATTACGTATTATATGCTGCTAAACAACTGGGCGATAAATACGGGGGCAACCTGGCTGCATACGTACCTTTCGGTTCGGTAACTGATAGTAGTCAGCTGGCCCGATGGATAACTGATTTTGCCGAGCCCGCCTGGTCAAACGGTTACCCTTTTGATATTGGATTTATCTACAGCGATGATCTGATCGGCAGGCAACTATATTGTGTGCTTACCCCGCTTGACATTAACCGCAATCCCCTATCGGGCGGACCGCAAACCAGTTATCTTTTAAATGACAATGGTTCGTGGCTGCTGAACCAGGATGGCAGCAAATTAGTTATAGCTAATCAATCATCCGTAAGCATGCCTGTTCCCGGTCGGCTTGGCTTAAACCGCCTGCTCATAAATGCCAGTTTTGATAGCGATGTTCATTATTTTACCCTGGCCCTTAACTATAATGATAGTAATGGCATTGCTCATATTGTTACCCAAACAAAAACCATAAGGATTGATGATGCAATTGATGAACAATCGGTTTACCTGCGCTGGATCGGCTTAACCGGATGCTGGAACTACTACCGGTTTGTTTATAATCAGGAAGTAACCCTTGATGTGCAAAACGCGGTTATTATTAAAAACTATGTGTCCGATTGGGAAAACCAGGACAGCATTGAAGAGGTAATAGCAAAAAGCGCCGGCCAAAAAATAAAATTAATGGCCGAAGACCTTTCAATAGCGGATATTAAAGGATTGCAATCCATCAAATATTCACCCAAAGTGCAAATGCTGGCAAGCAAAAACCCCGTTAAATGGCAAACTATTGTGCTCAATACTGCCACCTTTACCGAGTATGAAACAATTAATGGACAGGCGCCTTTTAGTGTTACGTTTAACCTGCCGGGTATTAATATACAGACGCAGTAGTAATGCTGAAAATGTTGTAAGGGTTGAAAAAGTTGTAGTTGTTATAAGGGTTGTAACCCTTGCAACTTTTTCAACTCATTCCAACTTTTTCAACTCATTCCAACTTTTACAACCCTTATAACTTCTTACAACCCCTACGACCAACAATGGACCAACTCCAACTATACATTAACGATCAACTGGTCGATCTCAGCAACGACAGCCCGATTGCCCTCACCTTCCAGATCAACAACCTGGCCGAGGTGCAAAACCAGCAGGGCAATACCAGCAACCAGTTTAAACTGCCTTTAACGCAACGTAACCGGCAGATACTTGGTTTCCCTGATGACATAGCTTTTACCTCTGGCCTGCCTTACCAAAAGTACCAGGCTAAACTTATACAGGATGGCCTGGAGATTATCCCTTATGGTATTGGGGAATTGAACGGCATTGACCAGGATACAGCCAGCATTACCATCCTGTCGGGCAATGTTGATTTTTTTGACGCCATTGGCGGTAAACTGCGCGATATGGGTGATAGCACAAGTATTTGGAGCAACTATGGGCAAAATTTGGTTTGGCAACCGTATGACCATGAATGGAGCCTTGACAATGCCGCCGGCTCGCAAACCAAAACCGATGGCTGGATATACCCTGTGGTTGATTATGGCTATATGACTGAAGATGTTACCGCGCCAATTGACGTTCACAACATGCGCCCTGGCTTTTTTATTAAAACAGCTATTGAACTGTTGTTAAAATCATCCGGCTACAAAGCCGCCGGGTCATTGCCTGGTGATCCGCTCTATCCCTTAATGATAGCCCAGTTCTCAAACGGCAGCTTTGAACATGGCGCCGATTACCAAAACCAAATTGATAACAAAGGTTGCGATGTAGCTTTGGCTTCCGCGTTAAGCATTACCTATAACAACCTTTCGGAACCCGGAGGGACAATATTGTTCCCCAACGTTATATCAAATGTGAGTGGCTTTTACAATCCGTCAACAGGTGTTTATACCACTAATGAAATAAACAGTGTTACAGTAACTTTAACCATCCCAACGTTCTATTTTTACGGCAATTATAACGGGAGTTATGCAGCAAATGTCGATATCGCCATTATATACACCGACCCTGTAAATGGCGACACCACTTTAACTTCATCTAACTTCTATTTATCGGATAATCCCACGTTAATACGCCAGGGACCATACAGGCATGGTTACACAATAACGCCAAAAACAGTTATTTCATTTCAAACAGAATTACCTGCAAACGGAAAAATAAGAATAACATACAGGTTTAATGGCTATTCGCAATCGAATTTCAGAATGCCTGCGGGCACTGAACTGGTTATTAAATCAGATAATCAGGTTGTGCTATTCGGCCAGACCGTTCAATGCGAACGTATTTTCCCCGATATAAGTGAAAAAGACCTGTTAAAAGACACTTTGCAACGCTTCGGCATTATTTGTCAAACGGATAATACGAATAAAACGATATCCTTCAATTCATTCAGGGATATTGTAAACAACATACCCATAGCAAACGACTGGAGCAATAAATGCCTTAACCAGGGCAAACAGGTAGCCTTTCAGCTCGGCAATTATGCGCAGGTAAATTACATGGAATACCAAACCGACAAAAATATTTTACCATTAAAATTCGGCTGGTCACAGATCAGAATAGCCGATCAAACATTGCCTGCAAACGCCACATTATTCCAAAGCCCTTTCGGGCCAAGCTTAAACCGCCCGTATTATGGCGGCACGGTAGCCCGGATAGCAATGATTGACCCAACCAGCAGCAGCGCCAATTTTAGCCTCAGTGTAACGCCCCGTATTTTGATTGATCAAAAACTAAATATCGGTGCCTTAGGCAAAACCGTAACATTTACCGACGCCAACGGGAACAACCGCGTTATAAATGATATTATAAGCACACCATACTTTTATAAACCAAACGCCCCCGTACCCGAAATCAGCTATGGCCCGCTGAGTTTAATGTTTGATGACCTGCGTAAGCAGTACTACCCCGAACTGGAGAAAATACTAACCCAGACAAAAAAAGTGGTACGTTACATTTTGCTTACCCCGCGCGATATTCTGGAGCTTAACCTGCTCATCCCCGTTTACATTAAGCAGGATAGCGCCTATTATTACATCAACAAAATAGATGCCTGGCGAAAGGGGCAGCCAACAAAGGTGGAGTTAGTGAAACTGGGGTAAAAAGCAGAGCAGGGACAAACCAACAAAACCACATTTTGAAAACATACATTTAACATTAAAAAAATATTCGAAAATATTCGAAAATATTTGGAATTTGTTTTCATCTTTTTTATGTTTACCAAAAAAATTAGCAAAATATAACATGAAAAAATTAATCCTTATCACATTATTAC
>JBIOHE010000192.1:0-8521 GCA_044448725.1 Sphingobacteriales bacterium
CTTTCGGTTATAATTGGAGTAGTGTAAAATACGCAATTAAAAAGTATCTGCAATACGCAATATTTATGGGTGTGTTTTATAAATTTGTGAATGCTTCAAATTAGTGAATTATACATCTACCCCATCAAGTCATTAGGCGGAATATCTGTTAGTGAAGCGCGTGTAACAGAAAAAGGCTTCGAACACGACCGGCGCTGGATGCTGGTGGATGAAAACAATCTTTTCATTTCGCAACGGGAAGCTCCGCAGATGACGCAGTTGGTAGTTTCTATAAAAGATGACGGCCTGCATATCAAACATAAAACTAAAAACGGGTCAATAACGATACCGTTTTACAGTCCCGGCACCAATGCCGGCGTGCAGGTAACCATTTGGGATGATACCTGCACCGCAGTTTATGTGAGCATGGCTGCCGATCAATGGTTTTCCGAAATGCTTGGGATCAGCTGCCGTTTGGTGTATATGCCCGACGATACCCGGCGTATAGTTGACCAGCGCTACGCCCCTGGCGACCTGGTTACTTCTTTTGCCGATGCTTACCCATTTTTGATCATCGGGCAGAGTTCGCTGGATGATCTGAACAGTCGCCTTGCTGAACCTTTGCCGATGGACAGGTTCAGGCCAAATATCGTGTTTAGCGGAGGGCAACCCTACGAAGAAGACCTTATGGGCAGTTTCACTATCGGGAATATTCATTTTTACGGGGTAAAGTTGTGCGCCCGCTGTCAAATAACCACCATTAACCAGCAAAACGCCGCGAAGGGAAAAGAGCCGCTTAAAACATTGGCATCCTATCGTCAAAAAAATAATAAAATTTTATTCGGGCAAAACCTGGTGCATCATGGCGAAGGTTTTGTCGCTGTCGGCGATCAGTTGCATACCTTAGCTTTAAACCAGGATGAAAGATTTTTGGTAAACGAAAAAGTTTAAAAATACATTGTCATTGAAATTGACAAAACATTTGGTATAATTGTTAAGTATTGTTGATAAGGGAATCAACCAACAACCAATTTTTTTTACCCATGCTATCAAAAAAAACCAAGTACGCTATTAAGGCCCTCGTTGTTCTCGGAAAAAACACGGATAAACCACCGATGCAAATTTCAAAAATCGCCGAGGAAGAAAGAATCCCAAAAAAATTCCTCGAACAGATATTATTAGACCTGCGGAATGCAGGTTTCTTATATAGCAAAAAAGGCGCCGGCGGTGGTTATAGCCTGAATAAAGACCCCAAAGAAATATTTTTGGTAAGCATTATGCGTATTACCGACGGACCTATAGCCATGGTACCCTGCGCGAGCCTTAATTTTTACCATAAATGCGAAGAATGCAAACAGGAAACCACCTGCGGTATCCGCGATGTATTTGTTGAAGTAAGGGACGCCACATTGAAAATTTTATCCGAAACAAGTATAGCGGATATCATTGCCCGCGAAATTTCCCTGATCAATATTTAGTTTGGCTTATGTAATCCTAAAGTAAAAACCTGTTTTTTTTAACAAAATTCTACTATTTCCGTATAGTATGTATATATTTGTCCTGTAAAATGAAGAATAAAAATTACAAGTACAATAAAGCGATGATGTATTGTTGCAGTAAAAGCAATGGTTGAGCGCTTTATTCAATTAATAAAAAAGAAAATTAAAGCCTCTTTAGCCTTAGCCAAAGGGGTTTTTTTATAACATAAAATTAAAACGATATTATGCAGAGCTTCAGAAGCGAACTGGAGAACCCAATAGTTGCAAAAGACATCATCGACCTTGAAAAAAAGATCAGGGCCTTTCGTGAAGGGAAGATCCATGATGAAAAATTCAGGAGTTTACGTCTGGCAAGGGGGGTGTACGGACAAAGACAGCCGGGTGTACAAATGGTGCGCATTAAACTACCTTTTGGCAGGGTATCTTTTAAACAACTGCTGAAGATAGCCGATATTTCTGATAAATACGGAAGCGGCAATTTGCATTTAACCACCCGGCAGGATATACAGATCCACTATGTGAGCCTTGACCGTACGCCCGAATTATGGGCCGAACTGGAGCAGGATGACATTACCCTGCGCGAAGCCTGCGGAAATACGGTGAGGAATGTTACCTCATCCCCTACTTCCGGTATTGATCCTGATGAGCCTTTTGATGTAACACCTTATGCACAGGCTACGTTCGAATATTTTTTGCGTAACCCCATTTGCCAGGAAATGGGCCGTAAATTCAAGATTGCCTTTTCAGCAAACGATACCGATACGGCATTCTCTTATGTCCACGACATTGGCGTTATTCCAAAGATGAACGGCAATGGCGAACGGGGTTTCAAAGTGATGCTTGGCGGCGGTTTGGGCGCGCAGCCCTTACTGGCTGGTATAGTGGAGGATTTTTTACCCGAAGACCAGCTGATTCCATATATTGAAGCTATCGTCAGGGTATTTGACCGTCATGGTGAACGCAATAACCGTAACAAAGCCCGCTTAAAATATTTGATCCAGAAAATTGGGTTAACCGAAGTATTGCTGCTTGCGGAGGCTGAAAAAAAAGCGCTTAAAGTAAAAACATACCCCATAAACCGCGATTCGGTTCCGGCGCCGGCTATCCCTGCTGAAACAGCAATTGCCGGTGTTACCGTAGATAACCCTTTACGCTACGAACAATGGCTCATTACCAATGTATTTGAGCAAAAGCAAAAAGGCTTTTATGGTGTATATATAAAAGTTCCGGTTGGGGATATACCAACAGCCACAGCCCGCAAATTGGTTGATGCGATAAAACCTTATGTCGCTGATGAGGTCCGTATCACACAAAACCAGGGCTTGCTGCTGAAATTTGTACGAAAAGAAGCGCTGCCGGCCTTATACAATGGTCTGACAACTCTGGATTTATCAGCGCCCGGTTTTGACAGCCCTGCTGATGTAACTACCTGCCCCGGCACTGACACCTGTAACCTGGGTATATCCAACAGTATGACGCTCGCGCGTGTGCTGGAAGATGTGATTTATAATGAATACGAAGATTTTATCTATAACCGCGAAATTAAAATAAAGATCAGCGGTTGCATGAATTCCTGCGGTCAGCACGGGCTGGCGCATATTGGGTTTCATGGCAGCTCATTAAAAGCGGGCGTAAAAGTATTGCCGTCGGTGCAGGTACTTTTAGGCGGCGGTACCGTTGGCGACGGCGTTGGCCGTGCAGCTGAAAAGGTTATTAAAGTACCCGCTAAACGCGCCACTCATGTTTTGAGGGCGGTGCTTGATGATTATAGAGATAATGCCGCTGAGGCGGAAACCTTCCATGCCTATTACGACAGGCAGGGCAAAGATTATTTTTATCAGCTGTTAAAGCCATTGGCCGACCTTACTACACTTACCGATGACGAATTTGTTGACTGGGGACATCAGGAAACTTTCGCTACGGCAATTGGCGTTGGCGAATGCGCGGGTGTAATGATAGACCTTGTTGCTACCCTGCTATACGAATCGGATGAGAAATTTGGCTGGGCCAGGGAGGCTTTTGAAGAAAAAAGGTGGGCCGATGCGATCTACCACGCCTATAATACTTTTATCAGCTCGGCAAAGGCATTGTTGCTTGATAAAAACGTAAACAGCAGTACGCAGGCCGGCGTTATCCGCGAATTTGATAACCATTACATCAATACCGGCGAAATAAAACTAAACGGCAGTTTTAACGACCTTGTACTACAGATCAACAAAAACGAACCGTCGGAAAGTTTTGCAAAGGCTTATTTAAAAGAAGCTGCTGATTTTTTAGATACGGTAAAAGTAAAGAGAGAGGAATTGGTACAATCATGATCGAAACATCAGCTGAAAAAACAATAAAAGAACCCCGGATTACCCTTGTTGGCGCTGGTCCCGGCGATGCCGACCTGATCACCCTGAAAGGTGTTAAAGCGCTCAAAACCGCTGATGTGGTGCTGTATGATGCCCTCGTAAATGAGGAACTATTGGAATTTGCCCCCGAACATGCGGTAAAGGTATATGTTGGCAAACGTTCGGGTGACCACTCCTACTCGCAGGATGCAGTCAATAAACTGATGATTGATTACGCCATTAATTACGGTCACGTGGTACGCCTGAAAGGCGGCGACCCGTTTGTTTTCGGACGCGGCTTTGAAGAACTGGATTATGCGGCTTCTTACAGCATACCGGCACAGGTAATACCCGGCATTTCAAGTTCAATCGGCGTGCCGGGCATGCAAAATATCCCGGTAACCCATCGCGGCTTAAGCGAAAGTTTTTGGGTGGTAACCGGCACTACAGCCAGCGGTAAAGTATCAAACGATGTTTACGGGGCTGCCCGCACAAAAGCCACCGTAATTGTTTTAATGGGTCTGCACAAGCTGGCTGAAATTACAGAAATATTTAAAAAAGAAGGCAAAAACAAACTCCCTGTTGCAGTGATTCAGAGCGGTACTACCGCAAACGAAAAAGTGGCTATTGGTATTGTTGATACCATAGTTGAGCTTGTTGAAGAAAAGAAGATCAGTTCACCTGCCTTAATTATTTTAGGCGAAGTGGTATCTTTACATCCGGATTTTCAATCAATAAAAGAATTTTATGCCATTGTTGCCGAAGGATAACGTAATAAGCAGTGTTCAACCCGAAAAAGCGGAAGGCAACCCTTTGTTCCCCGTTTTTATGAAGTTGAACGAATTGCATACGGTGCTTATTGGTGCAGGTAATGTGGGCCTTGAAAAGCTGACCGCCATTTTGCACAACAGCCCGGATGCGAGGGTGACTGTTATTGCATTATCCATTTTACAGGAAGTTCATGTTTTGGCAGCAAATTATAAAGGAATAAAAATTGTGCAAAAAACATTCTCAGACAACGACCTGAATAATGCCGACCTGGTTATAGCCGCTACAAACGATAGCGAACTGAATAATTTCATCCGTCAATCGGCGCATGACCGCAAACTGCTCATCAACGTAGCCGACAAGCCCGAACTTTGTGATTTTTATCTGGGTTCCATTGTCCAAAAAGGTGACCTTAAAATAGCAATTTCAACCAACGGGAAATCGCCAACCATAGCCAAACGCTTAAAAGAAGTTTTAAACGAAGGCTTACCGGATGAGCTGGATGATACCTTACAGCAAATAAGTACGCTTCGCAATTCGCTGAATGGTGATTTTGCTTATAAGGTTCGAAAGCTTAACGCGCTGACTTCAGTATTGGTTGAGCCAAAACAACCTCTGAAAAAGAACTTTATCTGGCTGATCTGGGGTTCTATCGTATTGTCCTTAATAATCGCCGCAACGGCTTTATGGTTCAGGCAACCCGATTTCAGGACCTACGTTCAGGGGATAGATCCCAAATTTTATTACTTCCTCGGCGCCGGTTTTGTGTTTGCACTGATTGACGGCGCAATCGGGATGTCGTATGGCGTTACCTCCACAACGTTCTCTTTATCGATGGGAATTCCGCCTGCATCAGCAAGCATGGGGGTACACTTGTCAGAAATTATGAGCAATGGTATCGCCGGCTGGATGCACTACCGCATGGGCAACATCAACTGGAAGCTTTTTAAACTGTTACTTATCCCCGGCATCATCGGCGCTGTAACAGGTGCGTACCTTCTATCCTCGTTAGAGCATTACAGTCAATATACAAAGCCGGTGGTATCATTCTATACTTTAATATTGGGAATTGTTATCCTTTCAAAAGCATTTAAAACCGGCGTAAAAAAATCGTCCGAAAAAATAAAAAGAATCCGTTTATTAGGTTTAGGCGGCGGCTTTATTGATGCTGTTGGCGGTGGCGGCTGGGGATCAATCGTATTATCAACCTTAATAGCCGGGGGCAGGCATCCACGTTTTTCATTGGGAACCGTTAAACTTTCGAGGTTTTTTATAGCGCTGATGAGTTCTTTGACGTTTTTTGCAATGCTTAACAGTCACCATTGGGAAGCAGTTGCCGGGTTGGTAGTTGGCAGCGCTATAGCATCACCTATTGCAGCTAAAATATCAAACCGGATATCTGCGAAAGCCATTATGATATCAGTGGCGGCAATAGTAATTTTAATCAGTATCAGAAGTATCGGAATTTTTTTAGGAAAGCATTTATAAGATGAGTGATATAGCAGCAAAAATAAAAAAAGAAACTGAGGGGCTTGGGGCGGTTGAAGCCTTATCCCTGCTATCTGACATATTCAGGGATAAAATTGTTTTTTCAACAAGTTTCGGATGGGAAGATCAGGTGATCACGCACATAATATTTGCCAACAACCTGCCCATAAAAGTTTTCACACTCGAAACCGGCAGGCTGTTCCCCGAAACCTACTATGTTTGGAACAGAACCATGGAAATATACGGCAAGCCCATACATGCCTATTACCCCAGGCATGAACTGCTTGAACTAATGGTAAATGCAAAAGGGCCAAATAGTTTTTATGAATCTGTAGAAAACAGAAAAGAATGCTGCGGAATCCGTAAAATTGAGCCTTTAAACCGTGCCCTGGCAGGCAATAAATGCTGGATTACCGGTATAAGGGCCGAACAATCGGCAAACAGGCAGTTTATGGAGAATATGGAATGGGACGAACCACATCAGCTGGTAAAATTTCACCCCATTTATAGCTGGACTTTAGATGAAGTAAAAGAATACATTAAAAAATACAATATACCTTATAACACCCTGCACGACAGGGGTTTCCCAAGCATAGGCTGCGCACCCTGCACCAGGGCAGTACAGCCCGGCGAAGATTTCAGGGCAGGCCGGTGGTGGTGGGAAGACCAATCGAAAAAGGAATGTGGTTTACATGAGGTGAAGTAATTTTGAATTGTTGAATTAGTGATTGAAAAAATAAGTATGAATTATTGAATTATTGAATTATTGATTGAGAAAATAAGCACTTCCAATCAGTAATTCACTAATTCAATAATTCAGTAATTAAATAAAAAATGAAGCATCAGCTGGATTATTTAGATGAGTTGGAGGCGGAAGCCATTTATATCCTGCGCGAGGTTGCCGGTCAGTTTGAAAAACCTGCCCTGCTGTTTTCGGGTGGGAAAGATTCTATAACTTTGGTACGCTTGGCCGAAAAGGCTTTCAGGCCGGGTAAGTTTCCCTTCCCGCTGGTACATATTGATACCGGCCATAATTTTATTGAGACGATAGAATACCGCGATGCGATGATTAAGCGCCTCGGCGAAAAGCTGATCATCGGTCATGTGCAGGATTCTATCGACGAAGGAAAAGTGGTGGAACAAAAAGGCAAAAACGCCAGTCGTAATGCTTTGCAAACGGTAACCTTACTGGATACAATTGCGAAAAACCAATTCGACGCCTGTATCGGCGGCGCGCGCAGGGATGAGGAAAAAGCAAGGGCCAAAGAACGTATTTTCTCGGTAAGGGATGAATTTGGTCAATGGGATCCCAAACGCCAGCGCCCCGAACTTTGGAATATCTTCAACGGCAAGATCCATAAAGGTGAAAATGTAAGGGTATTCCCTATCAGTAACTGGACGGAACTTGACGTTTGGAACTACATTCGCAGGGAAAAAATTGAACTGCCTTCTATTTATTTCGCGCACAAACGCGAAGTAATTACCCGGAATGGGCAATTAATGGCGGCATCCCCTTTCCTTAATATGGATAATGAAGATATTATTGAAAGTAGGAATGTTCGTTTCCGCACCGTAGGCGATATGACCTGCACAGCGGCGGTAGAATCTTACGCATATCATATTGATGATATAATTGATGAAATAAGCGCTTCCAAAATAAGCGAACGCGGCGCCCGCATGGACGATAAAGTAAGCGAAGCCGCAATGGAAGACCGCAAAAAAGGAGGATATTTTTAAAATTACGATCCCAATTTGTTGGTGACAACACCAACAAAGGCGAAAAATAATACAAATCCGAAATCGAAATTCCGAAACGGCGAAGCCCTCTTGAGCACCTTTTAAAACAGACAAACGCGAAAAATCCGAATTCAAATAACATGGATATATTAAAATTTATAACTGCCGGTAGTGTTGATGACGGTAAAAGTACCCTGATAGGCAGGTTATTGTATGACAGCGAATCAATTTTAGCTGATCAACTGGAAGCGCTGCACCGCTCGAACCGTAAAAATGATGACGGCAGTATTGACCTTGCTATTTTAACCGACGGCCTGAAAGCCGAGCGCGAACAGGGCATTACTATCGATGTGGCTTACAAATACTTTCAAACAGATAAACGCAAATTTATTATTGCCGATACCCCGGGCCATATTCAATATACCCGCAACATGGTTACGGGAGCTTCAAATGCCAATCTGGCCATTATCCTGATCGATGCGCGAAAAGGTGTTATTGAGCAAACCATCCGCCATTCCTTTTTGGTGGCTCTTTTGGGTTTACCCCAGGTTGTGGTTTGTATCAATAAAATGGATATGGTTGATTACAGCGAAGAGGTTTATGATAAAATTGTCAGTGATTATAAAACCCTGGCAGCTAAAGTCGGCCTGAAAAACGTAAACTACATCCCAGTAAGCGCTTTAAAAGGTGACAATATTGTTTATCCTTCCATAA
>JBIOHE010000193.1:0-8515 GCA_044448725.1 Sphingobacteriales bacterium
CAACAAAAGTATAAAGCCGCCCGTTTTTAATGTCACCTTCATCAACACCTAATATGGCGGAATATTTTTCGGCAATACTTGCCTTCGGTTTTACCACCTCGCCCGGTTCGCCACGCAACACCGCCTTTTTAGCATGGCAGGACGACAAAACCGCGGCTAAACCAAATAAAACAGCATACAGGTATGATATTTTTCTCGTCACGTAAAAATACGTGCAAACCCCCGAAAAGGTTACAGGGATGTTGTTAACATGTTAACAATTAGTCCAAGCCCCCTCTAAACCTGCCTGTCCGGCAGGCAGGTTTAGAGGGGGCTTGGCTGGATTTACCCTTTTATCACCCTTTGTATCTCATCAAGTTTCATCAAGGCCTCAACCGGAGTTAAGGTATTTACATCGAGGTTATTTAGTGTATCACGTATTTTAACCAAAACCGGGTCGTCAATGGAGAACATTTGCATTTGCACCGCCTGTTTTTGCACCTTGCGGATACTTTCTTTGATATGCTCCCCTCCTGTCCGTTCGGCTTCCAGTTTCTTTAATATCTCGTTGGCACGGCTCAATACTTTCTGGGGCATACCGGCCAATTTGGCTACGTGGATTCCGAAACTATGCTCGCTGCCGCCCGGTACCAGCTTACGAAGGAAAATAATCTGCTGCCCCACCTCTTTTACCGAAACATTATAATTTTTAATGCGGTTGAATGTGTTGCTCAGCTCATTCAGCTCGTGGTAATGAGTAGCAAACAAGGTTTTTGCCCTGGCCTGCGGCTGATTATGCAGAAATTCGGCGATTGACCAGGCGATGGAAATACCATCATAAGTTGATGTGCCCCGGCCTATCTCATCCAGCAGGATCAAACTCCTGTCGGAAAGGTTATTGAGGATACTGGCTGTTTCGTTCATTTCCACCATAAAGGTTGATTCGCCGGAGGAAAGATTATCCGATGCACCAACCCTCGTAAATATCTTATCAACCAATCCTATGGAAGCTGCTTTTGCAGGCACAAAACAGCCCATCTGCGCCATCAGCACAATAAGCCCGGTTTGCCGTAGCAACGCCGACTTACCCGCCATATTCGGCCCGGTAATAATGATGATCTGCTGTGTTTCCGAATCGAGATAAACATCATTGGTGATATATTCTTCTCCAAGCGGCAGGTTTTTCTCAATCACAGGGTGGCGGCCGCCTTTAATGTCAATTACCCGGCTATCATTGATCTCCGGTTTAACATAATAGTTTTTTATTGCTATAGTCGCGAAGTTCAGCAGCACATCCAAACGGGCTATTAATTGCGCATTCAGCTGTATAGGTTTAATATATTCGCTGAGTTGATAAACAAGGTCGTTATACAAGCGGGTTTCCAGTGCCAGGATCTTTTCTTCGGCGCCTAAAATCTGTTCTTCGTATTCTTTCAGTTCGGGCGTAATATAACGTTCGGCGTTTACAAGGGTTTGCTTGCGGATCCAGTCGGCTGGCACCTTTTCACGGTGACTGTGCGTAACCTCCAGGTAGTACCCGAACACATTATTAAATGAAACTTTAAGCGATGGGATACCGGTGGTTTCAGCTTCACGTTTTTGTATCTCCAGCAGGTACCCCTTGCCGCCAAAGGCGATTTTGCGCAGGCGGTCGAGTTCTTCGTTTACACCTTCTTTCATCACCCCGCCTTTTACCAGCATCACCGGTGGTTCGGCGCTCAGTTCATTCTCTATTTTGTCGATGATGAGCGAGCATGGGTTCAGCTGTGTGCTGATGGCCTGTAAAGGCAAACTGGGCGATGTTTCTCCCAGCTTTTTAATGGTATCAATAGCGATCAAAGCCTTTTTTAGCTGGCAAACCTCGCGCGGGTTGGCTTTTTGCAGCCCGATCTTCGAGATCAACCGCTCCAGGTCGCCTATGAGACGGATATTTTGTTTCAGGGTTTCCCGCAGATCTTCATGACCTATCATAAATTCCACTACACCCAAACGGTCTTTAATGGGTTTTATCTCCGTCAGCGGCATCACTATCCACCGCCGCAACAGGCGCGCACCCATTGGCGAACAGGTTTGATCGAGCACCTCAACAAGTGTATGCGCATTTTCGTTGGCCGAACCAACCAGTTCGAGGTTACGAACACTATAACGGTCGAGCCACAGATAGCGGTCCTCTTCAATCCTGCTGATGGCCGAGATATGCTGCAGGTTGCGGTGTTCAGTTTCGTTAAGGTAATGCAGGGCCACGCCGGCTGCCACTATCCCCAGGTTCAGTTTATCAATGCCAAAGCCTTTGAGCGATTTAACACCGAAATGCTTCAGCAGTACCTCGTTGGCATAATCGCCGCTGTAGGGCCATTCGTCGAGTGTATAGGTGTAAAAACGGTCGCCAAAGGCATTTTTAAAATCATGCTGCCTGCTTTTCGGGTAAATCACTTCGCTTGGCGAAAAACTTTGCAGCAGTTTATCAATATATTCGGTACTGCCCTGTGCTGTTAAAAACTCACCGGTCGAAATATCAATCAGGGCAATGCCAAGGCTGTTTTTTTCATAATACAGCGAAGCCAGGTAATTATTACTTTTTTGGTGCAGGATATTATCGCTGGTAGCTACGCCTGGCGTAACCAGTTCGGTAACGCCGCGTTTTACTATGGTTTTGGTAGTCTTGGGGTCCTCCAGCTGATCGCAGATGGCCACCCGCTGCCCTGCCCTCACCAGTTTTGGCAAATAAGTATCCAGCGAATGATGCGGAAAGCCTGCCAATTCAATGTGAGTGGCTGCGCCATTGGCCCGCCGCGTAAGTACAATGCCCAATATGCCCGCAGCCTTTATGGCATCTTCGCCAAAAGTTTCGTAAAAATCGCCCACGCGGAAAAGCAGCAGCGCTCCGGGGTACTTTACCTTAATGGTATTGTACTGCTGCATTAACGGTGTTTCTTTTGTTGTCTCTTTTGCCAAACGGGTTACTCCTCTTTTTAACAGGTTGGTAAAGTTAATGCATTGGGTGGTGTTTAGCTATTTTGTGGAAAATTTAGCCGAATGTGGATTATTGATAAAGCGGCGTACAGCCGGGTAAAACACGCAGGCGATAGCATCTAAAAAGCCCTTGCAATAGCGGGGAGTTTAATGTATCATTGGATTAACTAATTTATGTAATGAAAGTATTATTAGACATACCCGACAGTAAAGCAGCTTCTTTAATGGATGTATTAAAAAGCATTTCATACGTAAAAGCTAAACCGCTTACTGACGTTAAAGCGCTGCTGATGGAAGAAATAAGGGATGCTGTTGAAGAAATGAAACTGATAAGGGCCGGTAAAGCCAAAGCCCGTAACGCCGAAGATTTTTTGATTGAGCTATAAAGTACAGTCCATTGCTGTTTTTGAGAAGCAGGCTAAAAGGCTGATTAAAAAATATGCTTCGCTGAAAAATGAACTTTTGGAATTGGTACAATCCCTCAAAGAAAATCCTTAACAAGGCACGCCGATTGGCAAAAGCTGTTATAAAATTCGCCTCCCCATTGCGTCTAAGGGAAAAGGCAAACGAGGAGGGGCAAGAGTAGTAACCAATTTTGTGGTAACTGACCAAACAGTTTACCTGCTTTCTATATACGACAAGACGGACAAAGAGACCGTTGCCGGTAAAGAACTTGAGGAACTGCTGAAATACATTCCGCTATAAAACAATGCCTCACTTCAAATCAATCACTTTTGGCACAAGGAAATAATTGTCATCATGTTTAGGCGCGTTCAACAAAGCTTCTTCATGCGTAATCTCCTGTTTTACCACATCCTCCCTAAAGGCATTTACCCCACTGGTCATATAAACCAGGGGTTCAATACCAGTGGTATTTACCTCATTCAGTTTGTCCATAAACCCAAGGATCTTGTTCATATCCTTTATCATATCCTGTTTTTCAGTCCCGGTTAACTCCAGGCGTGCCAGGTGAGCTATTTTATCAACTGTTTCTTCGTCAATAGTCATGCTATTCCTAATTTCTGTTTTATAATATCATGTACCTCATCTCGCAGCGTATCGGCGTCATCCAAAGTTAAATGCGCTGTTTCAACGGGTTTGTGCACAAATATATCACAAAAACCCGGCCTGCTGCCATATTTGGTCCCGGTATCCCATAAAACTTTCCAGGTGTCAACCGAAGTTATGGGAATTAAGGGGATTTTTAATTCAATTGCCAGCCGGAAAGCGCCGTTTTTAAAGGGGTACAAAACCGGCGGATATTCCTCTGGTATAGTGGCTTCGGGGAAAATCACCACACTCACCCCGTTTTTTAAACGTTCGGCAGCTGTTTTAAACGCCCTGAACGAGGATATTTTACTTTCCCGGTTAACGGTAATATCAATTGTCCTGAAAAAAAAACCAAGCACCATATTGTTTAACAACTCTTCTTTACCGATGAAACAATGATTGCTTTTTGCCGCTATGCAAATTGCCGAAACATCCAGGTTCGACGTATGGTTACCGATAATAATATAGGTGCGCTTCCAGTCGATCTCCTTTTCATATTTGATCCTGAAAAAAATACCTGAAACGGCGGTACTGCAGTAAATGATGAGCCTGCGAAACCTGTTGAGATATTTGTACCATTCCTTCCTGCGCGACAGGATGAACAAAACAGGCCATAACAAAATAAAAAAAAAGGCAACGCTATACTGATAAAAATAAGTGTGAATTCTTTTTAAAACGAGCTTCATTGACCCAAAAATAACGAAATGATTGTTTTTTAAGGCGAATTATTATGCTTTTTCAATTTTTTGCCTGATGATATCTTTTACCCTGTTACTCAGTGCATCAATATCAGCGACCGTTAAATCAGACGTTTCGATTGGCTTGTGAACAAACACCCTGCAAATACCCGGCCTTGAACCATATTTACGTCCATCGTCCCATAATACTTTCCAGGTATCGGGTGATGAAACAGGGATGACCGGCACCTTTTGATCAATAGCAAGGCGGAAAGCCCCGCTTTTAAATTCCTGCAACCGGGGCGGATAATCATCGGCTATGCCACCCTCGGGAAACATGATCATGCTGATGCCATTCTTAAGCTTCTCCGCAGTCGCTTTTATTGCCCTGAAAGCCGAAATTTTGTTGCCCCGCATTACCGGTATATCAACCGTCCTGAAAAAAATGCCGGTAACCATACTATCCAGCAACTCGGCCTTGCCCATAAAGCTGTAATTATCATTTTTCATAAGGAGGCAGATCATTGAGGTATCAAGGTTTGAGGTATGGTTTGGGCAAATTACATAAGTTTTAGTCCAGTCAACAGGCTCTTCAAATTCAAATTTGAATATTATTCCCACACAAAGGGTACTTAAAAACGCCCAGATGCGCCTTAATTTTATCATCCCGGCATATCTTTCAGGTTTGAGCGAAAAATAATACAATGGCGGCCACAACAAAAAAAAGAAAAAGCCCATACTAATCAGCAACAAATAGTTATGCAATTTTTTTAAGAAAAGTTTCATATCGAAAGCAGTATTTAAGCAGGCAATGTTATTCTTTTTACAGGATAACTAAGTATTGCAGGGCGAAAAGAATTAATACATCTTCAATAACATTTTCACCTCCGCATCAAAAATATAAAAATTACTTACTTTCGCGCCATGGAAACTGTTGTTAGTGGTATCCGTTCGACCGGGAACTTACACTTAGGAAATTATTACGGGGCGATACAAAACTTCGTGAAAATGCAGCATGAATATAACTGCTATTTTTTTATTGCCGACCTGCATTCGTTAACCACCCACCCCACCCCTGCCGATCTGCACGGCAATGTAAAACAGGTGCTGGTAGAATATCTTGCAGCTGGAATTGACCCGGATAGGGCGACTATTTATGTACAGTCGGACGTACCCGAAATAGCCGAGCTTTACCTGTACCTGAATATGAACGCCTATTTGGGCGAACTGGAGCGCAGTACTTCGTTTAAAGATAAAGTACGCGGAAATCCTGATAATGTGAACGCCGGTTTATTAACCTACCCGGTTTTGATGGCCGCCGATATTATCATCCACAAAGCCACTAAAGTACCTGTAGGCAAAGACCAGGAACAGCACCTCGAAATGGCCCGCACCTTTGCCAACCGATTTAACAGGCTATACAATAAAGATTTTTTTCCTGAGCCTTTTGCCTTCAACTTCAGCGAAAACCTGGTAAAAATACCGGGGCTCGACGGCAAAGGAAAAATGGGAAAATCAGAAGGTGAAGGCAATGCTGTTTACCTTTCAGATTCGCCGGAAGTTATCCGCAAAAAAGTAATGCGGGCTGTGACCGATGCCGGTCCGACCGCCGAAAACCAGGAAAAACCCCAGGAGATCCAAAACCTTTTTGATATAATTAAGGTAGTGTCAACACCGGATACTTATTCGCACTTTGATCATTTGTATAATACCTGCCAGATCCGTTACGGCGACCTGAAAAAACAATTAGCCGAAGATATTATTATCGCGACAGCTCCGATCCGCGAACGTATCAATGATATTGCGAATGATGCGCCCTACCTGCGGCAGGTTGCCCGTCACGGGGCTATTAAAGCAAGGGAAAGCGCGTCAAAAACCATTAAGGAGGTAAGAGAAATTATCGGGTTCAGAAGTTTCTGATGCTGGTTCAAAGTTCGTGGTATTTTTTTGTTGGTAGTTGATACTTCATACTGTATATTAGGCGGAGTTTATTTTTTCTACTGGCAAACCGGGCTTGACAATTTTCATGCAGCTGCTATGAACTATCAACCGTGAACCATGAACTGCATAAACCATGAACTACGAACAAATAACAACCGTGAACTAACAGAAACACATGCACATTGCTATAGTAGGAAACATAGGCGCCGGTAAAACCACCCTCACCGAATTACTGGCTAAAAATTATGGCTGGGACCCCCTGTTTGAGGCGGTTGATAATAACCCATACCTGGAAGATTTTTACAGCGACATGAAACGCTGGAGCTTTAACCTGCAGATTTATTTCCTGAACAGCAGGTACCGGCAAATTATCGACATACAAAAAGGCGGCTTTAACCTCATTCAGGACAGGACAATTTACGAAGACGCCTATATTTTTGCGGAAAACCTGCACGATATGGGTTTGATGACCACCCGCGACTACCAGAACTACCAGGCAATCTTTGATAACGTAATTGAGAATATTAAACCACCCGACCTGCTGATCTACCTGAAAGCATCGGTGCCTACTTTAGTAAATAACATCCAGCGCCGCGGCCGCGAATATGAAAGCGGGATACGGCTTGACTATTTATCGAAACTGAACGATAAATACCAGAAATGGATAAACAGCTATAAGCTTGGCAAACTGCTGGTTTTAGATAAAGACACCCTTGATTTCGCTAATAATACAGAAGATCTGGCAACCATAGTACAGATGATTGAACGGGAAATACATGGGTTGTTTTAAGCCTCACCCAACCCTCTCCAAAGGAGAGGGCTTTTAAAAAAACCGCCTGTTCAAGCGTGACGCTGAACACATATTATTGTAAGCGTCCACGCTTACAATGATACGGCGAAAGGCAATTTAAGCTTGGATGCTTAAATTTTTTTTGTTCAGGTATGTACACTTGAACCGCCGGAAAAGTTCTAAAGAAGAGCGCAGCTAAAGTCCTCTCCTTTGGAGAGGACTTTAGGTGAGGCGAAATTGTGCGGGAGGGCTTAACTAAGCGACGCTAAATCGTAATTCGTAAATCTAAAATCATAAATCAAATGAACATCCTCGGCATCATCCCCGCCCGTTATGCATCTACCCGATTTCCCGGTAAACCATTGGTTGATATTGGCGGAAAGAGCATGATCCAAAGGGTTTATGAGCAGGCTAAAAAATGTGCACATTTGTCGGATGTAATTGTTGCTACGGATGATGAGCGCATTTATAAGCATGTGCATGATTTTGGCGGATCGGCAATTATTACTTCGTCCGATCACCAGAGCGGTACCGACCGCTGTGCCGAAGTTGCCCTTAAACATCCCCAATACGAAGTGATCATCAACATACAGGGCGATGAACCCTATATTGATCCGGAGCAGATCAGCAAACTGGCGGCCTGCTTTAATAACACCGGCACCCAAATTGCAACCCTGATCAAAAAAGTGCAAACCGAACAGGAATTGTTTAATCCCAATTCGCCCAAGGTTGTTGTTAATAAACTTTCGGAAGCTGTTTATTTTTCACGCTCCCCCCTGCCACATATCCGCGGACAGGAGCCGCAAAACTGGTTAAACTGCTTTACTTATTTTAAACATATTGGCATTTACGGTTACCGGGCAGATGTTTTGCAGCAGATCACCAAACTGCCGGTATCCCCCCTCGAAAAAGCCGAAAGCCTGGAGCAATTGCGCTGGATTGAAAATGGCTACCGCATAAAAGTTGCCGAAACAGAGCTGGAAACATTTGCTGTGGATACGCCGGAGGATTTGGAAAAGCTATTCAGATGAATTTACCTTGTAACAATAATATCCCAGCAAACACATGAAAATTAACCTTATTGCTTTAACCACACTTTTAGTGG
>JBIOHE010000194.1:0-8511 GCA_044448725.1 Sphingobacteriales bacterium
GATTTAAAAGGAATCATGGTTTTCTATAAATAGAATACGAATAGTTTGATTTTGTGATATTTGTGTGAAAAGACTGAGTGCGAATTTTGTTACGCGTAAACCAGCTGATGTGGCCGAATCTGCTGTTGATGTACCCAAAAATGGGGTTTGTTTATTCGACGCTAAATGACGGCCCCGCCCTGGCAGGCTCTCCCAAATTAAAATTTTCCCATAATTAGATTTAAGAGGTTTAAAATCCTATTTTTAGCGCCTTAAAATTGATAAAGCGTTATCAATTATTTATGGTTAAAGGAAGCGAAGAATGAAAGTTTTAAAATTTGGCGGAACATCTGTAGGAAGTCCTGAAAGGATGAAAAAACTGCTGGATATTATTGACCCTGCCGAAAGGCAGATCGTAGTGCTGTCGGCGGTATCAGGAACAACCAATAATTTGGTTGAAATAGGACAGGCCTACCTGGCCGGCGATAAAAATAAGGCTGCCGGGTTGATTGGTATCTTAAAAGACAAGTACGAAGTTTTTATAAAAGAGTTATTCGCAAAAACAGAATACCTGGAGCAGGGCAAAGAAGTTATCGACTATCATTTCGGTTTGCTCAGCAGCCTGGCAAATGACCTGTTCACCTCAATAGAAGAAAAGATTATACTGGCACAGGGAGAGTTATTGTCAACCACGTTGTACCATGTTTATCTTAAAGAAATTGGCATACCTTCGGTTTTGCTGCCTGCGCTTGATTTTATGAAGATTGACGAGGACAACGAGCCGGAAGTTGATTACATCACCGAACATATTACCCCCTTGCTGCAAAAATATCCCGACAATAACCTGTTTATTACCCAGGGCTATATTTGCCGGAATAGTTTTGGCGAGATTGATAACCTGCGCCGCGGCGGCAGCGACTATACCGCCTCATTGATAGGCGCAGGCATTCGCAGTGAGGAAGTACAGATCTGGACCGATATTGACGGTATGCATAATAACGACCCCCGCATCGTAAAGGGAACCCGGCCCATAGCACAATTATCTTTCGATGAAGCGGCTGAGCTGGCTTATTTCGGGGCAAAGATATTGCACCCGCAAAGCGTATTTCCGGCACAGAAATATAAGATCCCCGTGCGTCTGCTCAATACCATGGACCCAAAGGCACACGGCACCCTGATTACCAATACCAGCGAAAAGGATAAGATTAAATCAATAGCGGCCAAGGACGGTATTACCGCAATTAAAATACAATCAAGCAGGATGCTGCTGGCGCACGGCTTTTTACGCCGGGTTTTCGAGGTTTTTGAGCGATATAAAACATCCATAGATATGATTACCACTTCGGAGGTTGCCGTATCGCTAACTATTGATGATACCACCCACCTTGAGGAGATCACAGCCGAACTGCTTGGCTTTGGTACGGTTGATACCGATGTAAACCAAACCATTATTTGCGTGGTAGGTGATTTCGGTACCGAGAAACATGGCTATGCAGCAAGGGTATTGGAAGCCGTAAAACATATCCCTGTCAGGATGATATCCTATGGGGGCAGCGATCATAATATGTCGCTGCTGATACATACGGCAGATAAAACAGAAGTGCTAAGGAGTTTACATAACAGGCTGTTTTAGCCTCACCCTGCCCTCTCCAAAGGAGAGGGTTCTGATGCAGGTGGTTTAGAAAACGGATCAAAAGTCCTCTCCTTTGGAAAGTATTTAGGTGAGGCTAATGTCCAGTTGTAGTAAGGAGAGGGTTCAAAAAAGAAAATTTAATATTAACCCCCGTTTAAGAAGTCCTCTCCTTTGGAGAGGATTTAGGTGAGGCAAAACGGGATGATTTATAAGAATAATATGTTCAATACAAACACCATAAACCGTTTTCAGCAATTAGAAACGCCATTCTATTATTACGACCTCGACGTGTTGCGTAAGACACTTGAGGCTTGCACCAGCGCATCAGCAAAATATGGTTTTCATGTGCATTATGCTATGAAAGCAAATTTTAACCCAAAGGTTTTGGATATTATCCAATCCTACGGTTTAGGGGCCGATTGCGTTAGCGGCAATGAAGTAAAGGCGGCAATTGAACATGGTTTTGGTAAAGAGAAAGTAGTTTTTGCGGGGGTTGGTAAATCGGACAAAGAGATTAACCTGGCGCTTGATGCAGATATTTTTTGTTTCAATGCCGAGTCGGTGCAGGAACTGCATATCATAAACGATCTGGCGAAAGAAAAAAACAAGAAGGCCAATATTGCCATACGCATCAATCCAAATGTGGATGCGCATACCCACCATTTTATAACTACCGGGCTGGATGAAAATAAATTCGGCATAAACACCTGGCAATTGACCGATGTTGCCGAAGCTCTGCGTAATTGCCCCAACCTGCAGTTTTTAGGGATACATTTTCACATCGGTTCGCAAATAACGGATATGGAGGTTTATAAAAACCTGTGTACGCGTATCAACGAAATACAGGACTGGTTTAACGACCATGGCTTTGAAGCGAAAGTGCTGAACACAGGCGGCGGTTTAGGCGTTGATTACCATAACCCTGATACTAATGGCATCAGCGATTTCGAAAGCTACTTTAAGGTTTTTAAAGACTTTTTGAATGTGAAGCCCGGCCAGGAAGTGCATTTTGAACTGGGCCGCGCCCTGGTAGCACAAAGTGCAGCCCTTATCTCCAGGGTACTTTATGTAAAAAATGGGATAAAAAAGAATTTCCTGGTATTGGATGCCGGCATGACGGAACTTATACGCCCCATGCTGTACCAGGCCTATCACCAGATTGAGAATTTGAGCCGGGAGTTGGAAGTCGGAAGTCGGAAGTCAGAAGTCGGAAGTCAGGATTTGACTCAAGACTCGGGACTTCAGACTTTAGACTTAAAATACGACGTTGTCGGTCCTATATGTGAAAGTACGGATTGTTTCCGCAAAGATGTGGAGCTGCCCCAATCATACCGTGGTGATTTGATCGCTATCCGTACCTCCGGCGCTTATGGCGAAGTGATGGCTTCGGGCTATAATTTACGGGACAGGGTAGGGAGCGTTTATTCGGAATAGCGTTATCGCTGTTAAAGGTCAGGATGCATTTTTAAACTATCAATATCGGTTTTAAAACTGGCCATAACAGGCATCGCTATACCAAGTTCGGCGCCGGTGTTTATCAGGTCGTAATAAAAAGTCTTTATTTCTTTTGGGTCGGCTAAAGCATGGGCCGAGTTTCTTTTAACATATTTGTTAAACCGGAACATGGCTTTCATTACCGCTATCCCAAACATTTTTATAAAAACGGAATTCGTAAAATAAATATCCGTTTCAGGATATTTATGAAGATCAACACCGCGGGTGCGGACAACTGTCAGGCATTCTTTTATTCCCAAAAAAGCCATATTCACGAGCCTGCTGTCTCTCAGCGTAGCCTTTATGCTCCCTGCATGTACCAAAGGCGGCCAAAACCCTCCATTAATTGCATATTGCACCCAAAGGTAATGCAATATATTATCCTGAAGGGTGGTTTTAATGTCGGCGGACCGAAACAAATCCTGCGCCTTTTTCAGACCGGCATTTTGTTTATTATCGGCACAGCCTAAGTCAATAGCGTAAATAGTACCCACTAATTTGCCGTCCTTAAAGCAACCTCCGGCTTTAGCGTCCCCAAAAATGTATTGGGAGGATTCAAGGATATTATCAATGCCAACTGTTCCTTTCCAGTTTTGCGTCAATAGTAAAAAATCTGCATGAGGACTTAGGGGCACTATTTGTTTCAAAACATCTTCAAGTGAATAATGCTTTACCGGAATAATTACCATCTCAAAATCGTTTGCCGGAGCAAGCGTTTCAATAACTTTGATGGCATAATTCCCGGAAAACCATTTTTTATGGTTTTTTCGCCTATCCATTAGATCCAACGAAACCCCGTTAGTAAAGTTTGAAGCCCTGCCAGGTCGGATCAAATGGGTAACAGAATGGCCGGCTTCTGAAAGCGCCCATCCGTAAACCGTACCGATCACGCCGGCGCCGACGATCATTATTTTCATGCTAATCCTCTTTCAGCAATTGCCTGGAACAAGCAATTGCTTTAAATATACAGGTAAATACAGAATATTTAGCTAAACGTAACCGGTAATAAATTATATCAAAAACGATAGCCCAAAGTAAAGTGCCCTCCTGCATCGGTTATCTCACCAACCATAAAATAGTTTTTTACCTGCATAAAGTATGCTAACGCGTATGCCCCATTCCTGGTGATAGTGTTGTATGGGTTTGGATTGCTGCCATTGGTCGCCCCTATAAATAAGCGAAGGCCATAGTGCCAGGATGGGTTGCTGGCGGGATACCATGTAACCTCACTGCTCCCGCCCAGTGTGAACAGGTTGGTTTGCGTGTTGATATAAAAATAGGGTTGATTAACCACTTCTTTCCTGTAACTGGCATAGTCACCAAATTCGTGACTGTATGCAGCTTCAATACCTATGATACGGATATCAACATGACCCAAAGTAATATAATAGTTAACAGAGCCCCTGCTGCCAGCTACACCAACAAACTTATTATTAAAATAATAAGGCTGGTCTGCCGCTATTGTCTGGTTGCTAAAACTGCCGGCTGCGCCAAATGCACCGCAGGCAAAGTTGAAATGTTTTAAAGTGTACGCCATTCCCAGGTTTAATTCCCCGGCGGTGAGTTGGTCATTCGGGTTGGCGCCCTGCCCGCTAACTATTGATGCCGAAATATAACTGGCATGATGTACTGAGTCTGCCGATAGCGGTTTTGGCTGATACGAAATGTCGCTGGTAAGAAATGCAGGCCCGTTTATACTGGTAACCGGTTTACTTGTGAAACAAGAACTTAAGAGAAACGGGATGCAACATACCAGAGCGGCGGTTTGGTTTTTTTTCATAAGGTAAGGCTGATATAGATAAACGTTAAGTGTGGTTAATAGATTTTTAAAACATATTACGTCAAAAACTTAGCGGGCGCTACAACAATTGAATGTTATTTTTTAGTGTCGATCTATGTTTACCCGAACTAACCTAAAATGTAAGGCCAACCCTCAAAAAAATATTTTCACCTGTCTCGAAAGTTGCGAAATATTTTTTTACCTTAATAAAATAACTCACGTTGCCGAAAATTTTAGAGGGCCGGTTTAAGCCCGAAGTTTCTTGTGTCGGTAAATATCTATAGTTTAATTCGTTATAGCCAAACGTTGTACCGACAAAACCACGGATACCATGCTCCATATTATTATACCTGTTATGAAAAATTACTTCGGAGGTTAAGCCCATCGAAAACAGGTTGGTCCTTGGGTCGGTATAATAAAAGTTATTTGTATTGATAAACTGCCTGAAACCGGCATAAGATCCATATTCATGGCTGTAAGCCGCTTCCAGGCCGATAATTCTTATATCGGCGTTGCCGGAGGAGATGAAAATATCGGCAGATGCCCTGCCGCCAACCGCCCCGGCAAACTTGTCGCTAAAATAGTTTGGTCCTTGCTTGATCACATCGTTTTTGTAATCGCCAAAAAAGCCAAAAGCCCCGCAGGCAAGATTGAAATTGTTAAAAACATAACCGCGGCTCAGGTTGAACTGCCCACTGAACAACTGATTGCTGCCATTAATACCACTGTTAGTGGTATTATTAACGCCTATACCGGCCGAAAAATAATTTGCCGCTTTAACGGTATCAAAAGAGGCTGGTTTTGGCTGATAAACAATATCCTGGTGATAAAGCGCCGGGGTGTAAACGTTTGAACAGGACGCCGATATTAATGACGCGAACGATACTAACAGGATGATCTTGTTTTTTATATTGTTGCTAAACGTATTCATATAAAATAATGTTTTGTGCCGCACGAGGTTCATAGATTATTAAACCAAGGGGCTGCAAACCACGCCGTAAACATCATTTCTTAAAATGTGAGGCCAACCCTCAAAAAAATATTCTCGCCGGTCTCGATGGATGCGAAATATTTATTTAATTTAATAAAATAACTGAGCTTGCCGAAGATTCTACGGTACCGGCTGTCGGCTGTGGTTTGCGTTTTATAATAGGTATAGTCTAATTCATTATAGCCAAATGTTGTTCCGACAAATCCGCGAATCCCGTTCTCAATATTATGATACCTGCTATGAAAGATCACTTCGGATGTTAAGCCCAGCGAAAACAGGTCGGTCCTGGGGTCGGTATAGTATTGGTGTTGTGTGTTGATATTTTGCCTGAAATTGGCATAATCTCCATATTCGTGACTATAAGCCGCTTCCACGCCGATGATCCTGATATCAGTCTTCCCCGACGTGATAAAAACATCGGCGGAAGCCCTGCCGCCAACCGCCCCGACAAACTTGTCGCTAAAATAGTTTGCATCGCTTTTCTGGATCTCACTGTTCTGGTAATCGCCAAAAAAACCGAATGCGCCGAATGCAAGGTTAAAATTATTAAAAACATAACCACGGCTCAGGTTGAACTGCCCGCCGAACAGCAAATCGTTGCCATTATTGTTGGTATTAACGTTTATACCAGCCGAAAAATAATTTACCGCCTTAACCGTATCAAAGGAGGCTGGTTTCGGCTGATAAACAATGTCCTGGTGATAAAGCGCCGGGGTGTAAACATTTGAACAGGACGCAAATATTAATGATGCGAGGGATAATAATAGGATGATCTTGTTTTTCATATCGTTGCGAAATATACCCATATAAACTAATATCGTATAACACACGTGGTTAATAAATTGTTATCCCTGGTGCCTGCAAATCATACCCAAATAATCATTTCCTAAAATTTAAGTCCTAATCTCAAAAAAACACCCTGCCCGACTTCAACGGTGCCGAAATAGTTTTTTAACTTAATAAAGTAGCTGAATTTACCGAAAATGTTATGGAAATCCGGGGCCTTTGGGTCAGTTGACAAGATGGTGGAATAATAAGAATTAGGGTTGTCCAGTTCATTATGGCCAAGGGTGGTCCCTAAAAAACCCTGAAAGCCTTGCTGAATATTATTATCCCTCCGGCTGTTAAAAATGATCTCGGTGGTTAAACCCACTGTGAACAGGTTTATCCTTTGGTCAACATAATAACCGGGCTGCGTATTCAGGTATTGCCTTAAACCGGCGTATGAACCAAATTCATGACTATAGGCTGCCTCAATGCCGATGATCCTGAAATCAATCCCGCCCATCCTTATAAAGTAGTCGGCAGAAGCTCTTCCGCCAAAAGCCCCGAAAAACTTATCGCTAAAATAATTCGGGTCGTTTTTAGGAATATTACTGTTCCCATAATCTCCAAACACCCCAAATCCGCCGAGGGCGAAGTTGAAATGCTTAGTGGTGTACGCGCGGCTTAGATCAAATTCGCCGGCTAATTGTAAATCGTTGCTATTGCTGAATGCATTAAAGCCGGCCGAAACATAGTTCGCGGTTTTTACCGTATCATGGGAGGTGGGCTTCGGTTGATATACTATATCCTGATGATAAATAGCGGGAGAATAAACAGGTGCGCAGGATGAAAATAATATTGCCGCAAATAACAGGGTTAAGAAAGCTTTGTTGAACATATCGGCTAAATATAAATGTATGTACGGATATTTTAAATGATTTGTAACAGAAGACAGATATTTATGTCATAACTCCATTATTTCCCTTATGAAAAAAGCAATTGTCGCAGGAGCATCATCCGGTATAGGTAAGCAATTGGCCGTCATCCTGGCAAATAAAGGTTATAAAGTAGGCATAACCGGCCGGCGCGATCAGTTATTGATAAACATTCAATCCACTAAGCCTGGCAGTTTTGTTGTTTCCTGTTTTGACGTCAGTTGTATTGACGGCGTACCGGGGGAACTTCAAAAACTTACAGATGAATTAGGCGGCCTCGACCTGCTGGTATTCAGCTCGGGCACGGGCAAAATTAACCCGGCGCTAAACCCAACTTTTGAACAGCAAACAAACGCAGTGAATGTGGCAGGTTTTACCGCAGTGGCCGATTGGGCATTTAACTTTTTTGAGCAGCAGGGTTACGGACATTTTGCAGCAATTACTTCGGTGGCAGCCATTCGGGGCAACCGTCGGGCCCCGGCATACGGTGCATCAAAAGCTTACCAGGTAAACTACCTCGAAGCCCTAAGGCAAAAAGCAACAAAGACAAAGTTGCCTGTTTATGTTACCGATATCCGTCCCGGTTTTGTAGATACCCCCATGGCACAGGCCGAAAATATGTTTTGGGTGGCTCCTGTTGAAAAAGCTGCACTTCAGATTTTCAAAGCTATTGAAAATAGGAGGGACGTGGTATATGTAACTAAACGCTGGCGGATAGTGGCATTCTTATTCAGGATGATACCCGGATTTTTGTTTAAACGGATGTGAGCTGATTAACAACCATATTTCGACGATTTATACCTGAAGCTGAAAGGGTAGATTTGGGATCAAGCGAAAAAGTTGGGGATCGTTTATCAGGCAAACAATTTTTCCAACCTAAACAAGAAGAACGAGACATCGGTAACCCCTCTTAAATTGGCCCTGAAATTCTTGA
>JBIOHE010000195.1:0-8462 GCA_044448725.1 Sphingobacteriales bacterium
CTGCCGTCCGCCCTGGGGCGGATATGAATCCTACGCTCTAACCATCTGAGCTACCCCGCCGTTTAATATTTTATAAGAACAATCATCTCCAGAACTGCCGTCCGCCCTGGGGCGGATATCAATCCTACGCTCTAACCATCTGAGCTACCCCGCCATAATTTTAAGAACATTCCAGGCTCTGCACTAAAAATTCCGATAATAACCGGAATCGCTACCCCGCCGGATATTTATTTTTTTAAAACCCGCCCTTATGGTTAAATTAACGCGGTAAAAAAATTAAACTTGTCGCCCTTCTTAAAAAGGTTTGCAAATATAGCAAAAATTAGTTTTCTTTAGAAAAAATGGTAACATTTACCACTTACAAGGAATCAAGTATAAACCCGCATGGCCGAAAAGAAAAAATTTAATATCGAGTATGAAATAAAATCATCTCCCCGGATACTGTATAGCTTTTTAAATGAGCCCAACGGATTAACGCAGTGGTTTGCTGATGATGTGAGTGTAAAAGACCAGGTTTATACCTTTACCTGGGATGGCGAACAGCAAACTGCAAAGCTGCTGACCGCAAAAGAAAACAAAGTGGTACGGTTCCGTTGGGTGGATGACGACCCGCAATTTTACTTTGAAATGGAAATTATCCAGGACGAACTAACCAATGATGTGGCCCTCAGCGTCACGGATTTTGCGTTTGAGGAAGCTATTGCTGAACGTAAATTGATATGGAACAACCAGATTGAGTACCTTGTCAGCGTTTTAGGTGCATAGTTTAAGTCAAAAGTCTTTAATCCTAAATATTTAGTCGTGTTTTTGGTTTAAGCCGTATGAATTGTTAGGGAGGCTTCCACGATAAAAAATTAATTATCCTTACTTTTGTATGATGAAGCCGTCATACGCCGTTATAGATAGCAATAAAACGCGCATGGAAGTAATCCCAATGCGGCAGCCAGGCCTATCGCCTGTACAAAACAGGTTATTCTGATGAAGAAAATACATCTTTTAATACTTAAATCGTTCATAAGGCCTTTTTTGGTAACATTCCTCATCGTAATGTTTGTGTTACTGATGCTTTTTCTTTTTAAATACATCGACGACCTTATCGGCAAAGGATTTGAATGGTATATTATCCTTGAGTTGATGCTTTATGCGTCAGCTACCAATGTGCAGATGGCTTTGCCCTTGTCGGTTTTGCTTTCCTCTATAATGACTTATGGCAGCCTGGGCGAAAACTATGAACTGGTTGCCATTAAGGCTGCTGGCATCTCCCTGCGCAGGGCTATGTACCCTATGGTGGTTATTATTTCAATTTTAAGCGTTTCGGCATTTATATTTTCCGACTATATGCTGCCTTTGGCCAATCTCAAATATTATTCGTTGTTGTACGATGCCCGGCAGCAAAAATCGGCCAATTTTTTACCCGAGGGGGTATTCAGTAACAGTTTCCCGGGCTATTCTATCCGTGTAAAAACCAAAGATGCCGACGGTCAGACTTTGCACGGCATTATGATCTATGCCAAAAACCAGGCACAGAATGGGAATGATGTTTTAATTGCAAAGGAAGGCAAAATGTACCGTACACCCAATGGGCAGTTCCTGGTTTTGAAACTCAAAGACGGCGTATCATATTCCGAATCGCCGGGCGATGCAAATTATAATATGCGTGAACGATTGGTCCGCAAACGGTTTAAGGAATCGGAACAAAAGTTTGATATTTCGGGGTTTAGCAAAATACACCGGACCGACGAAAGTGAATTCAAGTCTGCTTACCAGATGATGAACCTGAAACAACTTAAGGATGATGAAGCACATACCAAAAGGCAAATCGACAGCGGCATCCGGGTGAACTATACACTGATAACAGCCTATATTAAATATTTTTCGGTACCGGCAAAGTCGGGCGTGGTGAAAAAAGTTGTCCCTGCCAATATAAAGAATAGCACTGGTTTAAGACCAAATGAACAAGTAAGCGCCCTTACAAATGCTGCAAGCGAAGCGCGTTCGGTTCAGGACCTTATAAAAAACCGTTCCGACCGTCATGCCGAACTCAAAAAAAACGTCCAGAGGGCCGACCTTGAATATCAAAAAAAGTTTACCCTATCGGCAGCCTGCATTGCATTGTTTCTGATTGGCGCGCCGCTCGGGGCCATCATCAGGAAAGGCGGCCTGGGTTTACCGGTGGTTGTTTCAGTGATCTTTTTCCTGATATATTATATTATTTCAACCATTGGCGAAAAATCAGTTAAAGATGGCGATTTATCGCCCCTGGTTGGTTCATGGATCGCGATACTTATTATCACTCCCATAGGCGTTTTCCTGTCATATAAAGCCGGTACCGATTCTGCGATATTCGACATCGATATTTACAAGCGGTGGTTTATTAAATTGTTCAAGCGCGGAAAGGTTGAAGGGGCGAAGTAGTTTGCAGTAAGCAGTTTGCGCCTTGCAGTTGACTGATATGGCTGCAAAACTGCCAACAGCCCACTGCCAACTGAATACGCTGCACACTAAATTACAAAGCGCCGACCAGAATCATTTTTTTATCAGTTAAATTTGCATAAATTTAAAAAAAGAGGATAGAGATAAGAGGTTAGAGATAAGTTGTGACGTCCGAAAAAATGATGGTAAAATCCAGCATTACAACATTTCAACTTTACAACATTTCAACAGCTGTCCCAATAAACAAATACAAATAATGTTAAATACAATACAAGAAGCTGTAGAGGCCATTCAGAACGGGAAAACAATTATAGTTGTTGACGATGAAGACAGGGAAAATGAGGGCGATTTTTTAACCGCAGCCCGTAATGCTACGCCCGAAACAATAAATTTTATGGTACGCCAGGGGCGCGGTTTGGTTTGTGCGCCTATTACAAAGAACCGCGCCAGGGAACTTAACCTGGAGCCTATGGTTAGTCACAATACCACTTCGCACGAAACTAATTTTACCGTTTCGGTTGATTTGCTGGATGGGTGCACTACCGGAATTTCTGCTTCCGACCGCTCACGCACCACCCTTGCGCTGATTAACCCTGACACAAAGCCGGAAGATTTAGGCCGGCCGGGGCATATTTTTCCGCTTATTGCCAAAGACGGCGGGGTTTTGCGCCGCTCTGGGCATACCGAAGCCGCTATTGACCTTGCTGTTCTGGCGGGGTTTGAACCGGCTGGTGTAATTTGCGAAATAATGAAAGAGGATGGTGAAATGGCACGTTTACCCGACCTTTTGCAAATAGCAAAAGAGTTTGACCTGAAGATAATTTCTATAAAAGATCTTATAGCCTACCGTTTAGCAACAGAATCACTGGTAAATAAGGATGTGTCTGTAAGCCTCCCTACAGAATGGGGCGATTTTGATATGATAGCTTATACCCAGGTGGACAACGGGGAGCATCATTTGGCGCTGGTAAAAGGAACATGGGAACCAGGCGAGCCTGTGCTGGTACGCGTACACAGTTCGTGCGTTACGGGCGATATTTTTGGATCATGCCGTTGCGATTGCGGCCCGCAATTACATAAATCAATGGAAATGATAGACAAAGAAGGCAAAGGCGTGATTGTTTATATGAACCAGGAAGGGCGCGGCATTGGGCTTATTAATAAACTTAAAGCCTATAAATTGCAGGAAAACGGGCGTGATACCGTTGAAGCAAATATTGAACTTGGCTTTAAAATGGATCAGCGCGATTATGGCGTCGGCGCCCAGATACTGCGCAGTTTAGGGATTTCAAAAATGCGGTTAATGACTAATAACCCGAAAAAAAGAGCAGGACTAATTGGCTACGGGCTCGAAGTTGTAGAAAATGTACCCATTGAGATTGAATCGAACCCGCATAATGAAGTTTATTTAAGAACCAAACGCGATAAAATGGACCATGCCATTATGCGCGATCATTAATTTTCTTCTTCGGCATTAGAATTTAAAACAGGCGTATCAAGCACCGGCGCGGGTTTGGTTGGTTCGCTTTTATTCGGTTGCTTTTTGAAGAGGCTTCTTAAAAACTCACCAAAAGTGTCAAAGTCCCGCTGGTAAACCAATCCTAACCCATTAACATACTGAACGCCTAACTGGTTGTAAAGGGTACTTAATGTAGTGCCGTTTAACACCCGGTAAGAATACCTGAGGCTAAGATTACCATTTTTCTGGATGAAGTATTGTGCCTCAAAATCGTATGTGAGTTGGTTGAAGCTTGAATTGAATGTATTTCCGTTGCTTTGAAACAGGTCGGTAGTGCCTGAATAGGTGTTAAACAAACTGCCATTAAAAACCAGGCGGTCTTTTACCCTGTACGAAGCGCTGAAATCGTTAAATGAACGGACATTGAGGTCAAAACCTTTGATGTTCGATTGTGAAATAAAGGTATTCAATTTGTTAAAAGCAAATTCGCTGATCACCTCCCCGGCGGTATTGGTTACCTGGTTAGTCAGGTTGCCGTTCACTCCGTTCGAAAACTGGCGTCTTGCTATGATGCTCAACGCTTGCTGGCTGCGGTTGTTATTATCAGAAAGGTAATTAGCCAGATCGTCTTTTATGGAAGGGTCAAGCGGGAAATTAAAATCAAAATCTATGGTTGGCAACAATAATGATTTGGTTAAAATCAACTCAGCCTGTACCAGTTCAAGCGATTTGCCCTTTGGTGATGATGAACCGGCTGCCGCATAAAGCGGCGAAATATCGGTCCGTACTTCATAAATAGCATTCAGGTTGATGGTGGCATTTGAGGGATTGCCTGTCCACCTGATAGTGCCGCCCTGGTTTACGCTGAAATTTTTACTGATGAAGTTTTTTGCTGTAAACTCAAATTTCCCGGAGGTAATTAAAAAATCGCCGAACATGTCAAAATCGCCCAGGCTGTTTATATTCAGCATTAAATCATTTGCCTTTCCGCTGCCTTCCAGCACCCCGTAGTCGGTCGTGATTTTTACGATGGT
This sequence comes from Sphingobacteriales bacterium, assembly GCA_044448725.1. Classification (GTDB taxonomy): domain Bacteria; phylum Bacteroidota; class Bacteroidia; order Sphingobacteriales; family Sphingobacteriaceae; genus Mucilaginibacter. The sequence continues at coordinate 4,927 of JBIOHE010000195.1, forward strand.
CTTTTCGTCAGTGGTCAGATCGAAATTCAAAGTAACCCCGTTAAACGCCCTGTTGGTTGGTGGTGCTGCCTTTGTGGTGTCGTTATGGCTGACAAACTTTATAAAATCGTAGTCCCCAACTGTGTTTGAAGTATTAAGCGGAATATTAAATATAGTGCCGGCACCGGTTCTGGCTTTGATGTCAATTTTCATATTATCAACAGGTCCGCTAAAACTGAACCTTCCGCTTGCAAAGGCCTTTCCGTAATAAAGATGATTGTCTTTAAATGTAGTGTTCAGGGCCATCAGGTTTTTGGCTGTGACTATAGCTTCAATATCAGGATTGGCCAGGTCGTTCAAATCAACTTTCCCGTTAACTTTCCCGGTACCGCCGTTGCTGTCTTTAAGCACCATGTTATTAATATTTATCACACTATTGGTTACATTAAGTGTATCGGTAATGGTATAAGCTGTTTTTAAGTAATTAACAGTGACCCCGGTACCTGACAGCATAACATCCCCGTTTAGTTGTGGTTTATCCGGGGCTCCCGTAAGCTTTAAATTGGTGGAAACCGTGCCTTTTATGTTCGAAACCAGGTCCTTAATAAAAGGTTCAAAAATGATGGCCTCGGTTTGGTCCATTTTAACATCAAAATCAAGGTTATCCTGCATGCCATGCCCAATCTGGTATAAGCCGGCGATATTCATGGTTTCCAGGCCGTGGTTGGTGATATTCAGCTTCACGTTTGCCTGTTTACGGTCAGCACCCAGGTCCGATTGGATCTTCACGTCGCCCACCAGCGTTTTATTCATAATTAACGAATCGATGCCTAAACTGGCGGCAATACCCGGTGATTTGATAAGCGATGTAATATTAACATCCCCATTGAGGGTGCCTTTTAATTTTACGCCTGCGGTACGGGTCAGCTGGTTTAAAGTAGCCATACTGAATTTTTCGAACGTAACTTTCAGGTCATCAGCCGGGTTATCCGAAATAAAACCGTTTATCCTTACTTTCTGCTGCCCGTTTGAAAGTTCAAGCCCTGCTACCTCGGTTTTTCCGTCAAGCAGTTTTATTCTTGTTTTTTCCAGTATCCTCCAGTCCTGGTGTTCAAGCATTACATCCGAGGGCAGAAATTGCAGCTGGGCGGTTGTGTTTCCCCTCCCAAAATCAACAAGGCCATAAAGGTCAAGCTGGTTTACCGCATTTCTATCAGCCAGTTTAATATTAAAATTCAAGCTGTCTTTTCTTAAAACATTAGTCAGGGTGATGTTTTTGATAAACAAACTGTCGGTGAAGTTAATTTTACTTAACGATATGTTTAAGGCCAGGTCATTATCGGTTGTGCTTTCATCAATAATAAAATCGTGAAAAACAATTTCACCCAATTTAATGGTTTTAACATAAGCATTGAGATCCGCCGTTTTATCAGCCGAATTAAATTTACCGGTAAATGTCCCCTGATCAGGTATTTTCAAATCTGGCTTAAAAATGGCGATCAGCGGATCGGGTTTTTTAAGCGTTAGATTAAAGGCAAAATCCTGGGGCTTAGGCGGCCCAATAGTTGTTTTTAGTGAAGGAATATATTTTTTTAAGATCGTTTTAAAATAGGATGGCAGGGTGGCCAGGTCAAAACTTCCTTTAATATAAGCATCCGCCATATCTGATTTAAGGGCAATCTCCCTTTGATTACCATTGCCATTTGCTGTTAAACTCAGGGACTCAAAGGGGTAATTATTCCGTGGGTCAATAAGCCTTGAATGCAATAACACAATGTTGCCCGCCAGGTTGCTTAAGTTATTCCCCGAGAAGTTTGTTGTCAGCTGCGTGCTGAAGGTAATGGTATCATCAAGCAAATTGAGGGTATGCAACTGCGCGTTTTGTATGCCGGCAGTAAGGTTATAAACGGGTAATGCCGGGTTTAAATCAACGCGGCCATTTAAATTGAGCTTAATATTTTCATCGTCAATAGTTATTTTGGCATTTGCCACCTTTTTAATAAAAGTGCCGTTTACCGTCAGATTTTGATAACTATAGCCGTTAAAATCGAAAGCGCTGATGCGGGCATCCAGGTTTTCGCTTAAGTTTTTAAGGTCATCACCACTGCCTTTAACATTAGCGGTCATAGTGGTGCGGCCGAGTGTCTCGTCGTCAAGTAAACTCCCGAGGTCAAAAGCATAAGTATCCAGCTTGCCGCTATACGACGGTACGCCGGCTTTGCTGATTTTTAAATTAATATCGGGGTCGAAGCGGCCCAATTTGGTTTTGAATGTGCCGTGTGCCACAAAATCATTGTGCAAGCCGCTAAACCTGCCTGCAAAGTTTATGTTCCCGAATTTTGCAATTATAGCCGGCACCTGCCTGTTGTGGGTGCCGGTAAAGTTACTGTACAGGTAATCAAGATCAGTTTTATTGGTCGCAATCTGCTCAAAATTCAATTCAAGGAAGGTATTATCCCAGTTGGGCAAGCCCCTGAGGTTAAAGTCTCCTTTTATATAAGTGGCCTTTCCGCCGGTAACCAGCAGGTCTTTGGCCCTGAGGTTATTTACATAGCCCTTAATGCGGCCGTGTAACCCCAAATCAAACTTAACATGTTCAAGGCCGTCTGTAAAATAGGATATATCAGCCGATGAAACCTGTGACGATTTAAAATCACCATCCATATAAACTTTATCCTCAATATGGTCAAAATCACCAAATGACTTAAACTTCATCCTGAAATAATTTTTTATACTGGAGTGGTTAGTCACCACAAGCAGGTTTTGGGCAAGTATCTGGTTGCTGTCAACCGTGGCACTGACATCAAACCTTTTGAGGTAAAAGCCGCTTCTTTCGCGAAGGGTAAGGTTGCTGATATTCCCCTTGAACAGGTGGTGTACCAGGTCCATATTTTTTATAACCGCGCTGAAATTTCTGATATCAGCATCATTAAAGTTTACCCCTTTAATATGGGTATCGTCCATTTTGTTTCTATACCTGAAATGCAGGTTACGGATAACAATTTTTTCAAAATCAAGCTTCCATGGCTTGCTTACAGTTTTCGTGGTATCGGTCGAACTGAAATAATCAACAATAAACTTAAGGTTTGAGGTGTTGTCTTTTTGCCTTTTCAGGTAAACCGAGCCATTATCCAGCTGGATCAGCTTAAAATCAATATGGCGTTTTTTTATGCCGCTGTAAAGCGAAAAGCCATTCAAATCAACTGTTAGCTTTGGAGTGCTCAACAGGGTGTCCTTTTGCTTATCGAGCACGTACAGGCTATCAAGCACAACCGATGAAAATGGCTGTATATAGAGGCTTTTAATATAAACTTTGGTTTTCAGCTTATCCGACAAATAGCCGGCTGCTTTTTTGGCAGCCCAGGTTTGTACCGGCTTATATTGGAAAAGTAAAAGCAGTATGCTTATAACCAATAAGATGACCAATACTATACTTAGCGCTATTTTGAGTAGTTTTTTAATAACTTTGCTCCCTGTTAAAACATGTAATTGTGCCCGTAATATTAGGAATAGAGTCTTCGTGCGATGAAACCAGTGCCTCAATTTGTGTTGATGGC
>JBIOHE010000196.1:0-8425 GCA_044448725.1 Sphingobacteriales bacterium
AATTTTAAAAAAAGCGGCAGCTTGTGCGATTCCCTCCTCGGGGAGGGTAGGGAGGGGTTTCACCAAGCGATATTACCGTAATGCATAAATTAAAATTTCAGCAAACCACATGGCAGCCAAAATAATCCCATATAACAAAAACCTAAAAGCCCTCGCCCGCAAGCTTCGGAAAGAAATGACTTTCGGCGAAGTGTTATTATGGAATGAATTAAAACACGATCAGTTATGGGGTTTTGATTTCGACAGGCAACGTTGTATTGATAATTACATTGTTGACTTTTATTGCAAAGATTTAATGCTGGCGATTGAAGTTGACGGAATGTACCATAATCACGAAGAAGCTTTTTTAAAAGACGAAATAAGGCAGAAAAATCTGGAAAATTTAGGCGTGAAGTTTATACGGTTTACTGAAACCGAAGTGAAATACGATATGACAAATGTTATCAGGGGGATTGAGGGTATGGTTATTGAAATTATAAAGCAGGATAAAAATATTAAGTTACCAGATGGGTTTGATTTGAGCGTGTTGGATTGAAAAGTTCGTTAGCATAGTTCGCGAAACCCCTCCCTACCCTCCCCAGGGAGGGAATCGCACGAGGCCGCCGCTTTTTCTAATCTCCAGTCTCTTACCTCTACCCTCTAACCTACTCTTCCTTCTTCGCTGGCACTATCACAAAAACATCCTCGTTATCCTTTTTCATCAGGTATTTTTCGCGGGCGAATTTTTCGAGTTTTTGGGGGTTTGAAGTAAGTTCATCAAGGTCTTTGGTTACCTTGGCTGTTTCTTTCTGGTAAAAATCGCGTTCCTGTTTTAATTTGCTTACCTGCTGACGGTATTGGTATTGCGAGAACAGGTCGTTCTTGTCAAAAAATATCATCCATACCACAAATGCCAGTGAAACCAAAAAATATTTGTTCCTGAAAAGGTTAAATAAGCGTAGCATGGCGGTAAAATTAAAAATTCATTTAAAATTATTCAAAAAGAACGGGCTGTGCAAATATGGTTATAAACTTTTCAACATGTTGGTTGGGTAATTGGTTGATTAAGTGAGCGGTTGATTAGGTTAGTAAAGCAAACTCAACTCCAAATCAATCAACCTATTCCAACTCAGTCAACCCAATCAACCACTCACCAACTCAATCAACCACTCACCAACTATATTAATCCCTTCTTGCACCACGGCTGCCGCCGCTTCTGCCACTCATTCCGCTTCCACCGCTGCCGCCACGGCTCCTGTTGGGATTGCCGAATCCGCGGCCACGCTGGTTTGATGAGCCGCCGCGCTGGGCCGGGCCTTTTTTCTTACCTTCCTCATGTTTCGCAACTATACTTTGCGGACTCATTGGGTATGGATGGCCTTCTTCAACCGGGATCTGTTTGGAGATCAGCTTATGAATATCTTTCAAAAATTCAATTTCTTCCTCATCGCAAAATGAAAGCGCTATGCCGTTTAAGCCGGCACGACCTGTACGGCCAATACGGTGTACATAAGTTTCGGGGATGTTGGGCAGTTCGTAGTTAATTACGTGGGTCAGCTCATCAATATCAATACCGCGGGCGGCAATATCGGTAGCTATCAATACCCGCGTAGTGCGGTTTTTAAAATTACTCAAGGCACGCTGACGTGCATTTTGCGATTTATTGCCATGTATCGCTTCGGCAGTAATGCCTACTTTAACCAGGTCTTTAACCACTTTATCGGCGCCGTGTTTGGTGCGGGTAAATACCAGGGCAGTTTTAATAGCTTTATCTTTTAATAAATGGATCAGCAATGCCCGTTTATCATTTTTCTCCACATAAAACAACGATTGCTGTATGGTATCGGCAGTTGACGAAACCGGGGTAACCTCCACCTTTTCGGGTTTGGTTAATATGGTGTTGGCTAACTGCTGAATTTCATTTGGCATGGTAGCCGAGAAAAACAGGGTTTGCCTTTTTACCGGAACTTTGGCAATGATCTTTTTTACATCATGCACAAAACCCATATCCAGCATACGGTCGGCTTCATCCAATACCAGCATACGGATATGATCCAGGTGAACATGACGCTGGTTCATCAGGTCGAGCAAACGGCCTGGGGTGGCTACCAAAATATCAACCCCTCTTCTAAGGGCGTCAACCTGCGGGTTTTGCGATACGCCGCCAAATATTACCAGATGTTTTAGGCCGGTATGTCTGCCGTAAGCGGCAAAGCTTTCGTCAATTTGTATGGCAAGCTCACGGGTAGGCGTTAATATCAGCGCCTTGATGGTTTTTTGCTCTTTATGCTGGAGCCTGTCCTGGTATAAAAGTTGCAGGATAGGGATGGCAAAAGCTGCGGTTTTACCGGTACCGGTTTGCGCGCAGCCCAGCAGGTCTTTGTTTTGTAATATAATGGGGATAGCTTGTTCCTGAATAGGCGTAGGCGTGGTATAACCCTCGGTTTTTAAAGCCCGTAATATAGGCTCAATTAAATTTAAATTTTCGAATGACATGTAATGTTTGTAATATATGTGCTAACGCGAAGCATAAGCGGGGATCTGAAGTATTTATCGGTGATCAACCTTAAGCGAAACGGGTATTTTTTTACAAAGATACTCTTTTTTATTGGGATTTGGTTTTTTGAGGTGAAAGCTGAAGGCAGCATGCTTAAAACGGTTGATTTATTTTCTTAAATACATTATATTTATTGAATGAATAATAAATTACTAAACCTTGTTTTGCTGCTGTCGATGCCGCTTTCAATAGTTGCATTCGGCAAAAGCAGTAACGTAAAAACGCAAATTAACACCAATACTACTAAAGCAATACCAAAATCTGTTGATGGCCTTTATAAATTCACAGGAAAGCTCGATGGTAAAATTCCGGTTTTTTTGTGGTTTGTAGTAAAAGACAGTGTTTTAAAAGGAGAAGTAACCTATTTAAGAACAAAAAAACGGCTGCCGATAACCATCATTGGCACTATAATAAGAGGTGAAAGATTTGACCAAAATGCCGATAAAACAATAGTTGATTTTATTACTATTTACGAGTTTAATAAAAATGGTTATGTAACAGGTACCTATGAAGGTGAATTTAATGCAAAAACGCTTAGTGGTATCTGGTCTGCCCCGGGATCAGAAAAGGAACTTAAATATAAGTTAATGCGTAAAGATACTTCACTCAATCATATTGATACTATTTTAACCCCCATTTCTATAAACGGCGAATACTTGTATCATTTTGGAGAACAAGGCAGTAGTGGTGGGATTGATATTAAGGAGAGAAGTCCAGGTGAATTTTTGGTTGATATCAATTGTACAACGCCCTCGCCTCAAAATAATGTGGCCGATTTGGAAACCTTTAAGGCCCACATGGTAAATAATACCATTATTTATAAAATCCCGAATGAGGATTGCAAATTTAGAATCAGGGTATTCAATAATTTTATAGTGATAAATTACGTAGGCAAATCGTGGAACTGCGGGTTTGGGCTTAACGCTGGCGTAGATGGTGTTTTTATTAAAACAAGTGAAGTGGCAAAGCTTAAGTAAACCTTTTATATAGCTTTGACGACTCCCAAAAAACGTTGTCAAACCTAACCTTCCTGCGATAAATCGCTTACCTCGGTCGCAGGTTTAGACCTCGTCAGATAAGCCTGTACCAGCATAATACATACCCCGGTGCTGATAGAAAGATCGGCCACATTAAATATACCGGTTTGAAAAATAACAAAGTTGATGTGCATAAAATCGGTTACGGAACCATGCACCATCCTGTCGTACAGGTTGCCGATGCCGCCGCCTATTACCAGGATAAGGCCGAATGCAATCACCCTGTCGAGATTGTGTTTTGTTAAAATAAATACAAGTCCGATTACCACAACCAATAGCGGCAGCAGGTTCAAAAGGACGATCTTTACCGGGCGGGGGAGCCTGTCGCCCAAGCTTAAAAACGCCCCGGTGTTTTCAACTTTGCTGAGTGTGATGTGGTTCCCCAAATACCGTAGATAAGTAAAATCGTCCATTTTATGCCTGACGATAGATTTTGAAACCTGATCGCAGCCAATGTTTAAGGCAAGAATGAGTAATATAAGGACAATTCTTAAAAACTTGTTCGATTTCATAATGCAAATATAGAGCACAGATTAGACTGATTTTTTTGATTTCACAGATTTTATTTTTTTGAGCCTTCAAGCAGATCAGTGGAATCCTAAAAATCAGCTTAAATGTGTGATCAATAAATAGAGAAAGCCGGCTATAAAACCGGCTTTCAATAATTCGTGAAATTCGTATTAATTCGAAAAAATTAGTGTTTGTTAAAATATTTAAAGTCCTTGCCGATAAACCTTGCGCTGTCGCCAAGTTCTTCTTCAATACGTAACAACTGGTTGTATTTAGCGATCCTGTCAGAACGGGATAAAGAACCGGTTTTTATCTGACCGCAATTTAAAGCAACCGCTAAATCAGCAATGGTTGAATCTTCAGTCTCACCAGAACGGTGGCTCATTACCGAAGTATAACCATTGGTTTGTGCCAATGTTACCGCGTTAATGGTTTCGGTTAAGGTGCCAATCTGGTTTACTTTTACCAGAATAGAGTTAGCAATATCCTCATCAATGCCTCTTTGTAAGCGCTTTACGTTGGTAACAAACAAATCGTCGCCAACCAGCTGTATTTTACCACCTATCTTGTCGGTCAGTAATTTCCAGCCTTCCCAGTCATCCTCAGCCATGCCGTCTTCGATAGAAATAATCGGGTATTTTTCAGCTAACTGAGCCAAATAATCAGCCTGCTCAGCGCTGGTGCGGATAGCGCCCTTTTCACCTTCAAATTTGGTGTAATCGTATTTTCCGTTTACGTAAAATTCAGATGCAGCACAATCAAATGCAATGCATATATCAACACCCGGTTTGTAACCCGCTTTTTCAATAGCTTTAAGTATGGTTTCAACGCCGTCTTCAGTACCTTCAAAAGTGGGTGCAAAACCGCCTTCATCACCAACTGTAGTTGTAAGGCCCCTGTCGTGCAATATTTTTTTCAAATTATGGAATACTTCAGTTCCCCAACGTAACGCTTCCGAAAAAGAAGGTGCGCCAACCGGCATAATCATAAATTCCTGGAACGCGATAGGTGCGTCGGAATGTGAACCGCCGTTAACGATATTCATCATCGGGATAGGTAAAGTATTTGCATTAACACCGCCGATATAACGGTATAAAGGCTGGCGGCTTTCCTGTGCTGCTGCTTTGGCAACCGCCAAAGAAACACCTAAAATGGCATTAGCGCCTAAATTGCCTTTGTTTTCGGTGCCGTCAATCTCTATCATCAGTTTATCGATGGCATTTTGTTCAAAAACGTCGATACCTTGCAGTTCTTTGGCAATTATATCATTTACGTTTGCAACGGCTTTTAGTACGCCTTTGCCCATGTATTTGGATTTGTCATTATCGCGAAGCTCAACCGCCTCGTGAACACCTGTTGAAGCACCTGATGGAACAATCGCACGGCCAAGGGCCCCATTTTCGGTTAAAACATCTACTTCGATAGTAGGGTTGCCGCGCGAATCAAGTATCTGGCGGGCATGGATGTCAATAATTAAGCTCATTGGAATTGGGATTTTTCAATTAAAATACACTTAGTGTAAATAGTACACTTCGTCATATAGTTGTCAAATATACAATTTCCGATAAATTATGTAAGAATTTACTTGAAGATTAACATAAAATTAATGTTGGGCGGGGGAATTTTGCTGATAATAGGAGTGATTTCACCAATTATTTGTCAGAAACAGAATTTACAGAATTTTAGAATTTTCAAGATGCTTATCTTTCAGATGCAATCAACGCTTTGAAAAATTCTGTGCATTCTTTAATTCTGTAAACGGCGTAGCCCTCTTGAACGCCATTGAAAACAAACACCATGTGAAAAATTCTGATTCAGACAATGAAATTACTCCCACTTAAAGGTCTTCACAGCAACTCCATAAACAATAACAAACCAAATGCCTAAAACCACCAGGTCCTTCGTTACATCGCCCAAGCCGGCGCCTTCAAAGGCTACGTCGCGCATGGCTTTGTTAAGATAGGTTAACGGCAATATATTACTTAGCCCCTGTAGCCAGGTTGGGAATGCGGTTGTTGCAAAAAAGGTGCCCGACAATAAAAATTGCGGCATAGTTATGATATTGGAAAGCGGCGGCACGGCACTTTCGTTTTTGGCTATGCCGGATATAATAAACCCGAAGCCCATAAATACGATCAATCCCATGGCCGAAAGTATCAGCATATTTGCTACTGTGGTGATGCCGTGGATGAGGGTAAATCCAAAAAAATAATGCCCTACCACTATAATAAACAGCGCGCCGATCCATGAGAATACTAATCGGGCCAAAGCTTCGCCCAAAACAATACTGTACTTTTTTACAGGCGTGGCAAAAAAACGTTTAATCACCAGCGTTAAACGCAGGCTAAGAAAAACGAATGCAGTGCCAAAAACACCGCTGCTCAGCAGCGAGAACCCAAGCATACCGGGCAATAAAAAATCTATGTATTTATATTCGCGGCCTTTTACGGTTGTTGCCTTTATTTCGGCAACCGGCTGCGGGTTGGGGTTACCCATACTATTGATCTGGTAAAAAATACTGTTCAGCAACGATTTAAGTATCTGGCCTTTTTGCTCAGATGCATTGGTATATTGTACATGAAGCGTGTAAGGGGTACGGCTTTCATTTTTTTGTATATCGATAATGGCATCCATACCCCGGCCCTTTGAAAGGTTCGAAGCCATGTCTGCTGTAGATTGATCTTTTATTAAATGAACAACCCCGGTCTTTTTTAATACCTGGTAAACGGGGTTAATGGTATCACATGTTTTTGCAACGCCTACTTCTACGGTAACGGCGCTGCCGCCGATATTGGCAAAAACAACTATAAATATTAATGGGAACGCCAAACTGAACACCACCGCCGAAGGGCTGCGGATAATTGATCGGAAACTGGCAACCGCTATAGCCATGGTTGCGCGGGTATTGTTATATTTCATTTGGTTCATTAGTTCAATGGTTCATTAGTTTATTGGTATCTGTCGATTTGCAAACGGTCAACCGCAAGCTGATTTTTATAAAGCTTACTGCCCACTGCCTACTGCAAACTGACCTATCCCTCCCGCCATTCCTTGCCTGTAAGGTTAATAAAAACATCTTCAAGACTGGCCAGCTTAACTTCTTTTTTACGTTCAAAGCCTGAAGCTACCAATTCGTCGATAAAATGGTTTGGGGTGTTAATACCTATAATATGACCGCCGTCAACAAAGGCAACGCGGTCGCAAAGTTCTTCGGCTTCGTCCATATAATGGGTGGTGATCACAACGGTGGTGCCGTTGTCGCGTATTTCGCGGATCAGGTCCCATAAATTACGGCGGGCCTGCGGGTCGAGGCCGGTAGTAGGCTCATCCAGGAAAATTATTTTAGGATTATTGATCAATGTTGTCGCTATAGAAAACCTTTGCTTTTGTCCGCCTGATAACTCTTTGTATTTTGATTTGGCTTTGTCGGTCAATGCTACTTTTTCAAGCATTTCGGTTGGGGTTTTATCAATCCCGTACAAACCGCAAAACAGGGTAATAAGTTCCGACAGGTTTAAGTTAGGATAATAGCCGGCCGATTGCAATTGCACCCCGATACGTTGCTTGATCTTGTCGGCATCGTGTTCAATAGAAAGGCCGTCAACTGTTACTTCGCCGGAAGTTTTATCGCGAAGGGTTTCAATAATTTCGAGGGTAGTGGTTTTACCGGCGCCATTTGGGCCAAGCAGGCCGAAGATTTCGCCATCATATACATCAAAGCTAATCCCCTTTACGGCGGCAAAATCGCCGTAGTTTTTTACCAGGTTTTTTACTGTAATTATAGGTTGTTTTGCCATGCCGCAAAAATCGTTTACAAAATTGATATTTCCACTATTTTTTGTGCGAATGGCAGAAATATGATGATGGATGGTTTTTATTTAAGTCTCAAGTCGAAAGTCTGTAGTCCTAAGTCGAAATTAGAAGAATAAAATTCCGGCTTAGGACTACAGACTTTTGACTTGAGACTTTCGACTTAGAACTATTTCACCAAATGCCCCAGCGAATGTATGATAGCCTGTGCCTGTACAGCAAGGTGCATAGCGTAATGAATAAATTGCATAACGAGTAACGTTTTCATGATAATGATTGATTTATACACCAAAAGTGCTGACAGCGCCCGTTATTGCATAATGCTTTTAGGCGAAGGATACCAAATTTCCGGTAAATGGCGGAAATTTGGCGATGAATGGAAAAGACCGGATATAATGCGAATCAAGGGTTAAAAGACAAGGTAAATAAAAGCAGCAGCAATTTTACCGAAGATATGTACGAGTAACCCATTGGTAGACCTGACCTTGCTGGCTCTTTGGATGTCAGTATTTACGATGAGCCAGTTAAAAAG
>JBIOHE010000197.1:0-8422 GCA_044448725.1 Sphingobacteriales bacterium
GATATGCATTTTTTGCAAAAAAATAGCTTTGATTTTGTATAAAATCGAACAGTAGCTAAATAAATGTCGTTTTTATGAATTTATTTAGCATGTTTTCAAAAAAAAGCTCAAAAAACGAATTTGATTTGTTCAAAAACTAAAATTAGGCGCCCGATTTTTATTTAAAACAGAAAAAAAGAGTTTTTGCCGCCAGAATAGCTAAAGCATTTTTTGAAATACAATGGGATTTAATACGCTGGTTTATTACCCGGCGCTGCCTTTTAATGGAGAAGCTAAATAGTCCTTCGTTCAGCTTTTAATTAATGTAAATTGAACCTTTTTACTATTTTTGTCAAAAATCATTGAAACAATGAGCGAACTCATTAAAAAACAAGTTACTGATGCAAAGGCGCACATGGACAAAGCCATTGACCATTGCGATGGCGAATTAAATAAGATCCGCGCCGGCAAGGCAAGCCCATCCATGCTGGATGATATAGTGGTTGATTACTACGGCAGCCCTACCCCGCTGAGTCAGGTGGGCAGTGTAAACACCCCCGATGCCCGTACTATTGTTGTGCAGCCCTGGGAAAAATCATTGCTTAGCGCTATTGAAAAGGCCATTATGGAAGCAAACCTTGGTGTTAACCCGCAAAACGACGGGATAATCATCCGCATTAATGTACCGCCGTTAACCGAAGAGCGCCGCCGCGACCTGGTAAAAAAAGCAAAAGCCGAAGCCGAAACCGGTAAAATCGCCATCCGCAATATCCGCAAGGAAGCCAACGAAAAGATAAGGAAACTGAAAGCTGACGGGGTTTCAGAAGATGAAATGAAAGTAGGAGAAGCCAAGGTGCAAAAATTAACCGATGCTTATATTATAAAAGTTGACGGTTTATCGGCAGCTAAGGAAAAAGATATTATGACGGTTTAAAAGCCTCACCCTGCCCTCTCCAAAGGAGAGGGTTCTTAGAGAGTCTTAAAGGCCTCTCCTTTGGAGAGGATTTAGGTGAGGCGATAAAAAAACTAAAATACTCCGAATGTCAAATTAAGGGGAACTGCTGTATTAGCCGTTCCCTTTTTTTATTTTTGTTCAGATACATTATTATTCAGCATGAAAGTACTTCTGTCATACCTTTCCAAACACCGGCTGGTGGTTGTTGTTGCCCTTGTGCTTGCGGGCGTCAATATTGGCTTTTCGCTTTGCGACCCATTGATCACCCGTTATATTTTCGACTGGTATGTGGTACCGGTTAATCATAAAACTTATAGTTATGAATTCAGGCTGCATGGCGCATTAATACTGGTTAGCTTAGGTATAGGCGCGGCCATGGTATCGCGCATAGCAAAGAATTTCCAGGATTATTTTACCAATATCATCACCCAAAAAGTCGGCGCCGAAATGTATGCCGACGGCCTTAAACACTCGCTCGAACTTCCCTATCAGGTTTTTGAGGACCAGCGCAGCGGCGAAACGCTGGGCATTTTGCAAAAAGTAAGGTTAGATAGCCAGGCTTTTATCACCTCATTTATCAGTATTTTATTTGTGAGCCTTATAGGGATGGTGTTTGTGATCATCTACTCATTAAAGGTGAACTACATGGTAACCGTGGTTTACTTTTGCGCTATCCCGGTTATTATGGTTGTAAGTATGGCTTTGAGTAAACGCATAAAAACCATACAAAAGAAAATTGTATCCCAAACCACTGCCCTTGCCGGCTCAACTACCGAATCATTACGTAATATTGAACTTGTAAAAAGTCTCGGCCTGGTAAAGCAGGAAATTGAACGGCTGAACAATACCACTTATAAAATTCTCGACCTTGAATTAAAAAAGGTGAAATATGTACGCAGTATGAGCTTTGTACAGGGCACGGTAGTAAACCTTGTTCGCAGTATTATGGTTTTGGTGCTGCTGATACTGATATTTAAGGGCAGCCTGTCACCCGGCAGCTACCTGATGTTTTTGTTTTATTCGTTTTTCCTGTTCAGCCCTTTACAGGAATTGGGGAACGTGATACAGGCCTGGAGAGACGCCCAGGTTTCCCTGGGGAATTTCCAGAATATCCTCGAAACCCCAATAGATCCAAAACCTGAAAAACCGGTATTGCTGGAAAAAGTAAAAACGCTCACTTTTGAAGATGTAAGCTTCAAACATTTAACAGCAAACCGCAATGCGCTGAACAATATCAGCTTTGAAACAAATACCGGCGAAACTATTGCCTTCGTGGGCCCCTCGGGATCGGGGAAAACTACGCTGGTAAAACTGCTGGTTGGACTTTACCAGCCGCTAACCGGGGATATATTATATAATAACATCCTTAGCAAGGATATTGACCTTGACCAGTTACGCGAGAAAATAGGTTTTGTAACCCAGGATACCCAGTTGTTTTCGGGTACCATACGCGAGAACCTGCAGTTTGTACGTCCCGGCGCTACGGACGAGGAATGTATGGAAGTATTGCAGCGCGCGGCTTGCCAAACGCTGCTGGCGCGTGCAGACAAGGGCCTGAGCACCGTGATCGGTGAAGGAGGGGTAAAAGTATCAGGCGGGGAAAAACAACGCTTGTCCATCGCCCGTGCCCTTTTGCGCAGGCCGGATATTTTGGTTTTCGACGAGGCCACCTCATCTCTCGACTCTATTACCGAGGAAGAAATCACAGAAACCATCCGCGATGTTTCGGAGTTTGATAACCATATTACGATATTGATAGCGCACCGTCTGTCGACCATTATGCACGCCGATAACATTTTTGTGCTGGAGAAAGGCCGCATTATTGAATCAGGCAAACACTTCGACCTGATTGCCCAAAAAGGGCTGTACTACGCCATGTGGCGCCAGCAGATAGGGGAGAAAGTGATGGAGGAAGCCGTATGAAGCAGAAAGCTGAAGGACCAAAGCAGAAAGCAAAAAGCTTTGGTCCTTTAGCTTTCTGCTTTTCGCTTAAACACTGATGATCCCGGTCTTTACTGCAAAAATCACCAGGCCAACCAGGTTTTTTGATTTGGTTTTCTCGAACAGGCGGGCGCGGTAGCCTTCAACGGTGCGTACGCTGAGGCATATTTTATCGGCAATTTCCGAATTCGAGTATTCCTGGCAAACCAGTTTCAGTACCTCTATTTCGCGTTCATTAAAATCTGCAAGTGACTGGGCGGTGTTCCGTGTATGGGTATTGCCGGCCAATTGTTTAATAAGAGTTACGGAAAGGTGCTCGTTAAAATAATAATCTTTCTGGTAAACGGTTGCTATAGCTTCGATAATCTCCTCGGGCTCGGCATTTTTCAGCAGATAGCCCGATGCCCCTGCCTTCATCATATCTACAATGTATTTGTCCTCGTTAAACATGGAGAGCGCCAGCACTTTAATTTGAGGATAGCGCTGCTTAACGTATGCGGTGGTTTGTATGCCGTCGAGTTCAGGCATTTTTATATCCATCAGTATCACATCCGGTGTAACGGAGGTTAACATCGCGATCAATTGTTTGCCGTTTGAGGCCTCCAATACCAAATCGAAATCAGGACAATCTTCCAGTGTAGCCTTTAAGCCGTTTCTGAATATTTTATGGTCGTCGGCAATTGCTAATTTGATTTTTTCCATGGTTTACAAACAATTGAATAAATATAGCGAAACAAGAGTCAAGAACCAAGAGTCAAGAATCAAGAAAAAAAGTAGAAGGACATTCATTTTCGGCAATATGCTGAAATATTTGGTCGAAATACTTTCTGATTGAAGAACCTATACACTTGCCAAGCTTTTGTCTTGGCTCTTGACTCTTGTTTCTTGACTCTTTTGATTCGCATAAATATAGCAAAATTCATGCTTATGGCATCAAAACCCGTATAATAGTGATAGTTCCGCTTTGGGGTTTTGTATAAATATTAATTTCCCCGTTTATAAGCTGCACCCGGCTCTCCAGATTTTTGAGGCCAAAGCCGTGTTTTACCTGGTTTATATTAAAGCCCCTGCCATTATCCTTAAATTCCATAACCAGGCAGCCCGGCTCATTGGTCAGCGTTAAATGAATAATGGTGGCCCCCGAGTGTTTTATGGCATTGCTGAATAACTCCTGGGCTATCCGGTAAAAAGCCAGTTCAATTTCGGGTTTAAACCTCATGCCTGTTAAGTTTTTTTTTAGCTCTACTTTAACATTGGTGGTTTGCTCAATTTTAAGACATAAGCCTTCAAGCGCTTCCAGCAAGCCATAATCGGTAAGCACCGGCGGCAGTACATTATGAATAATGTTGCGTATTTCGACTATGCATTCATCGGCCAGCTTGCGTGTGTCGGCCAGCAGCGGTTGCGTGCTTTCACTAACACAACTTTTATCAAGCCGGTGCAGGTTAAGCTTTATGGCTGATAATACCTGCCCCACGCTATCATGCAGGTCCTCCGCCAGCCTTTTGCGTTCGTTTTCCTGGGTCTCAAAAACAGCATTTAATAAGTCCGTTTGCTTATCATCATGCAGTTTACGCAATTCTACCTGGTTCTTTATCATTTTCCGTTGATATATGATCACGAAAAAGAATAAAAAAACAACAAGTACTACGATGACGAGCGTACCTGTAATAAGTACAGGTATCAGGTTGTTTTCTGGGGTTTGCAAAGTAATCCGACTGAATATAAAACGTTAGCGATAATATTCGTTATATTGTTGATCATATAATAACCTTCCTGGTGTGCAATAATCATCCTTTTAAAAAGCATGAACAAAAATATGGTGATCGAGAAATAAAACAATATACCGGCATTTATCCAGAATAAACCTTGTTTTTCAATATGTATAAACTCCTGTCTGTTTAACAACTGGAAAAAATACGCCAATGAAAAACAGATAAGCAGTAAACTTAAAACGGTATTTGATAATGAAGGATAATCCCAGATCCCCCCCATAAAAACCATGTTAAATATCACAACAAGTAAAGCAAGGGCAGCCATCACAATAATTGTTTTCTTAATGACCGGCCTAAAAAATGCGTGATAGTAAATGGCTGCAAAAAACAGAATGCTTAGTGCAATATAAATGTGTATTACAGGCAGGTTGTTCACCATCCCCATCCTTTTTGATACTTCAAGTACCAGGTCAGATAAAATGGAAACTACAAAATACCCGGCTGCAATTTTCAGTGTCTTATCCAGGTACCTGTAATTATACAAGGCCGCGATAATCGGAAAAACGCCTGATATAGTAGAAGAAATTAACAAAGCATACGCTGCCCCCATTGCAATATTGTCTATTTTTCTGTCCCTTGACTTCCTGCTAATAAACTCTTTGGACATCCGGGCGAACCAGGGCAGGGCGAAGACTGATCACCAACCATATAGGTTTTATGTATCGTAAGCGATTTTAATTCGCCCCTTGATAAGGCCTCAACCAATTCACCATTTATCTGATCCTTGCCGTCACTCCCGGCGCCAACAATAATAAGGTGTTTATCACCCTCAATATTTCCGATAACTTTTAATATAAAATTACTTAACGATACCATGGAGCGCTGCCACCCGCTAAGCGGTTTGCTATGCCCATGGTAAAACCGGATACCCTGGCAACCTTCCTGCGCAAGTATCTTTTGCAAAACGTCTTTGCCAAAAAAATGTGATACGGTTTCGCCGGGATGCTTATCCCTGTAATTTTTGGTCCAGCTTGCAGCAAGGTCCAGATCGAATTCACCACCTTCTTTACCTGTGAGATGAATTTCATTTTGTATTGTTTCCATTGTTTAAATGTAATATAGGTTATTTAATAGATTCCATAAAACTAAGGTTATTTAGTTGTTATTTCAAAAAGCAAGATCGAATAAGTAAAAATACCAACACTTAAACAAAGTTCATAATTTGCTTATTATCAGTCGCTAATAGTAATATGGTATATTTTACCGCATAAAAAGTCCCGTAGTTTTACGCAGCAAAAACCGTGTTAATACGGTGCTGAAAAGTTGAACTCAAGGCGTCATTTAATGACATTGACCAATGGAACGCAAACTCTTTTTTATTGTTTCCTACCGATATTTCACACCAAAAGGCGCTTTTTCTAATATTCAGGCTTGATTTCTTACCACATATTGGTTTTGTTATGCATGTTTTCAGCATTTGTATATTTAGTTTTGCCCCGCTTTCAGGGCTTTATTACCAGCCGGTCACCCTCCGAATGTGCGTTAAATTCGGGCGCATACATACATTGTATGCTGGTGATCCCGGTTGAAAAATTGCCCGGCTGCGCTACCCGCAACCGGTATTCAAATACGTAATTGCCCTTATTGAGGTAAGTAATGAAAAAGTTGGTGGCCACATCCTTTGTTACCTGGTAATAATACAAGCCGTCCTGGTATTTATAAGTTGAAATGGCTTCCACAGGTTCGGTACCGGCGGGGCGCATATCTTTTAGCTGTACGTATTCAAAATCGCGGTCGGCTTTAAGATAGACCACCACTTTTAGCAGGTCGCCGGTTTTGGGCAAATGGTTAGCGTCAACCGCTGTTAGCACCGGCCCGGCGTCTGTTTGTTTCTGGATAAAATATTTTCTTTCCAGGTGGATATTGGTTTGCGATGAGGTGATCTTATCCAGGTTTTCCAGGTACTGCCAGTGCAGCGCACCCCAGCTGACAGTTGTACCATTGTTTTTTATTGCAACCTTGCCCATGGCCGGTTTTATTTGCTCACCGGCCCAGCTTGTTTTTATATAACCGGTACCGGCATCTGCTTTAACATCAGGTTTTAGTTCTTCCAGCTGCTTTCCATCCAGTTTAATTACCGAACGCCCGCTATCTGCCAGCAGGTTGCCGCCCTTTAACAGCAGGGCATAACAGGCGGCGGCGGTAGCTTTGGTAGTTTTCCAGTCGCTGGTTTGCTTGTTGCGGAGCAGCCAGATCTTCATTTCATCAACGGCTTTTACATTTTCGCCGGCTTCGGTAAACAATTCTATCAGCAAGCTTTGCGTTTCTACCGGCGATTCGTACCAGAAATAACCCTGCCGGTTTTTGGCCCAGTACATCCCCAAATCGTCCGATTGCTGCGCGGTTTCCAGAAGAGAATGCTCGATCTGTGTGCATACCTCCGGCTTATTATAGCGCTGCATGGTTAATGCGATGATGCCCTGCTCATATACATTCCTGAACTTCCATTCATCCGCCGCCCACTTTAAATAGGCGGAAAGGGCTGTTTTTAAAGTGTTGTTCAGCGGTTTATTTAAAAAGTAGCTGCGGGTAAACCAGGCATGAATCTCCAGATCGCCATAAAACCAGGTATTGTCTTTGTTTTTCTTCCTTAATTTTTCGTCTGCCGCCAGTTGGTCGTCCAGATACCTGATGGCATTATCAGCAATTGGCTGAAGCTGGCTATCGGCGATGCCCAAATGGTATAACTCACCCATCCCTTCGGCGATATGCTGGGTGATATACCTGTCGGACCTGTCGCCGCCGAACCAGGTAAAACCGCCATCGGGCAATTGCCGTTTTTGCAGCTTATCAAGGTTCAGCTTTAACTCATCACTCATTTTATTGAGGTCGAATAATAAGGCTATCCGTTTTTTTTGTTCCGATTCGCTTACGGCGTCCTTCAGCCAGGGCGTTTCTTCCAGCAAGGTTGATTTCAGCTCCTGGTTTTTTTCGAGGTTGGATAACAGTTCGGCGCTGTTGCTCATTTTCCATTGATCGAACACCTGTTTTATCGCCGGTAATTTTGTTACGATGCTTGTTGCCAAACTATTGGCATAGTAACGGCTGAACACCTGTTCCGAACACTCATACGGAAACTCCATCATGTAAGGCAAAGCCTGTACGGCATACCAGGCCGGGTTTTGGGTATATTCCAGGGTAAGCATTTTATTTTTTAAGGTGGCGCTGCTTTGGTTAACGAGTTTATCAAAAGTAAAATCGCGGGTTTGCCCTGACCTTACCATCATCGGCATGGATTCGGTAACCAGCATACGGTTGGGCAATACGGGCAGGGTATTTTCTTCGCCATCGGTAAACTCCCCGGCATCCGCGGTAAGCTTATAATCCAAAGCATCTAATCCTGACGGAATCACCAAACGGAAGGAAACAGCTTTGGTAGTGCCGCCGCCAATTTCAAAAGACTGCTCCGCATCTTTTTTATCTATAAATAAAGCAACGGGCTGCATGTTTAAAGCATTAAACAACTGCATTTGCACTTTGCCTTTTAATTTACCGGCGGTTAAGTTGGCCAGGCGGGCGGAAATGGTTATAGTATCCCCTTCCCGCAAAAAACGTGGCGTATTAGCGCTGATGCTCAATTGTTTTTGAGTGATCACCGTATTTTCGATATACCCGGTATGCAAATCCTGCGTATGGGCAAATCCCCTGAATTTCCAGCGGGTAAGCGCCTCCGGGATAGTGAAATCAATTAATATCTCGCCTTTTTCATTGGTATGCAGCTGGGGATAAAAGAACGCGGTTTCGTTGAAGTTGGAGCGGAGGGGGATGGGGC
>JBIOHE010000198.1:0-8412 GCA_044448725.1 Sphingobacteriales bacterium
AAATACGCATCTTTATACAATACAAAAGCTGTTTATTTGAGTTATAACCAGCTGCGTTTTGATAAATTTAAATTATTTTATTTTCCTATAGTACGATTTACCTGCTCATCCGGCTATTGGCAAAAGTTGATTTAAAATAGAAATTCAGAAATGTATTTCTATACACAGAACCTAAATAATAAAACCATAAACTGCAAATTATGAAGAAGATACTTTTAGCCGCCTTAGTTCTCTGCCTTTCATTTCAGCCAAATGCTTACTGCCAAAACGGCGATGAGGTATTGAATAATGGGATCTCAAACTTAAAAGACTTGTTGACAAACCATATCATCGAAAAAGCCTACCTCCACTTTGACAGGCAATACGCCTGCTATGTGGCGGGCGAAGTGGTTTATTTTAAAGCTTATGTCACCAAGGGCGAACTCCATGAACTTTCGGACATAAGCGCGACCTTACATGTTGACCTGATCAATAAAAACGATGTAATACTACAATCGATAGCGCTTCCTTTAAATAAAGGAACAGGCTGGGGAGATTTTGCCTTGTCTGATACTTTGAAGAAAGGAAGTTACAGGATAAGGGCTTATACTGCCTGGATGCGGACTGATAAACACCCTTATTTTTTCGACCAATATATATCGGTAAGCTCAATAAGCAACCCGCACAGCCTTACGGAAGCCATAAAACAAGGTTTACCACCAAGTTTGGAGTTTTACCCGGAAGGCGGCAGCCTGGTAACCGATATTCATTCAAAAGTTGCATTTAAAGCTATTGGCCCTGATGGTACAGGCATAAATGTAAATGGCGTTGTTGTTGATAATGAAAACAAAGAAGTAGCAAAAATAGCATCGGCCCACCTGGGCATGGGCGTATTTGATTTTATTCCCGAAGAAGGCCGCACATACAAAGCGAAAGTAACTTTTGCCGATGGGTCGCAAAGCAGTATTGACCTCCCGGCCGCCGAAGAAAAAGGGATCAGTTTGTCGGTCAATACAAATGATCCATCAAAGGTATCCGTAGAAATCAGGGCTAACCGCGCTTATTATAAAGAGAACAAGGACAAACAATTAAATTTATTGTTTTACTATTCGGGCAGCCTGAAACGGTACACACCAAAACTGGATGGAGATCTGCTCGGTCTTGATTTACCGGCGAATACCTTTCCGACGGGAGTGTTGCAGGTAACGCTGTTATCGGGAAATGGTGAACCTTTAAACGAACGGCTTGCATTTATCCAAAACCCTGATCTGCTGAATCTCTCGGTAGCCGCCAATAAGTCCGTATTTTCAAAACGCGAAAATGTTCAGCTGAGCCTCAATGCGAAAAATAAAGACGGCAACCCGGTAAACGGCTCGTTTTCGGTATCGGTGATTGACGAAAGCAAAATTCTGGTTGACGAGAACGCTGAAAGCAGCATATTGTCCTATTTGCTGCTAACCACTGAAGTAAAAGGCTATGTAGAAAAGCCCAATTATTATTTTGCAAACGTAAACAAAGAAACACGGGCTAACCTTGATGCACTTATGCTTACCCAGGGATACCGTCGTTTTGTATGGAAGGAACTATTTACCGATTATAAGGGCGCAGCCACAACTTACCTGCCCGATCAGTATGTTGATATTGCCGGGGTATTAAAAACCAAAGCCGGTATTCCTTTAGCCGGTGCTAAAGTTATGTTATTACCATTGCTGAAAACCGAAGTAACAGATGCACAGGGAAGGTTTCGTTTCGAGAAAATGGAGTTTAATACGGGCACCCGTTATATTTTGAAGGTACAGGGCTGGTCGGGCAAAAACTCACCTGTTCTCACGATGGATAAGCCGGACGCAGGGCCGGTTATCAGCTCCGGAAATTCAATTGAAGCAAGGTACAATCCAAATGCTGATATACTTGCCTCTTTTCAAACCAATCAAACACAGGGATTTGTTACAGCCGGTGATCAATCAACCAAAGTGCTGCTAAAAGATGACAAGGTTATTAGTCATAAAAAGAGAGACAATTACAAGTCATCCAAATTAGGAGGTTCAGGCAATGCCGACCAGGTAATAACAGCCGATCAGATCCCACCCGGGACTTCACTTTCTGAATCGCTGGAGGGTATTGTTCATGGAGTATATTTTAATCAGGGGCTTCCTTATTTAAACGGCAATCAGGTTGGATCAGGCGGGTCGCTGGCAAGCCAGCCCATGACAGTTATCATCGATGGCTCACCATCAGGTTCAGTTGATAACATTACCCCTTCATCTGTTGAAACAGTTGAAGTGTTAAAGGGGGCCAACGCGGGAATTTATGGAATAAGGGCTGCAACCGGTGTTTTAGTGATTACCACCAAACAAACAATGGGTGAAACCAGCATTAGTAAAGAAACGGCCCCTGGTATCTTTTCAATTAGCCCGCGGGGGTTTTATAAGGCACGTGAATTTTATGCGCCGCGTTATGATGCCGGTGAAACGGTGAAAAACGCGCCAGATCAGCGTACCACCATATTCTGGAAACCTGACGTTAGTACAGATGCGGATGGCAATGCCACATTTAACTTTTTCAATGCCGATGGCACGGGAAATTACAGAGTGGTTATTGAAGGCATAGACAGCAAAGGGAATCTGGGCCGGCAGGTGTTCAGGTACAAAGTGGAGTAGTTAAAATTGCCAAAAAACTAAACTTGCTGGTTCAAACCGACAAAATAAATACAAACGTTGTAATAGAAGGCATTAACAACAAGAAGACTTTAAAACTTCCGGCCAATAATCAGCTTAAATATACCTTTATCTGTACTGCTGGTAAATCCGAAGCCATAACCGGCATTAACTTCCCATTTAGGGTCGAAATTCAGGTCAGTTGCTATAAATAACTGGTGTTGTTGCAGTTGGTATGGGTCGTAGTTGAAAAACGGCCCGGTGGCGCCATAATACTCAAGGCCTAAGGCAACAACTTTACTAACATCATAGCTCCATTTTGCATTAGGGGAAAATATCAGCCCGCGGTTGGCATCGGGGCCTTTAAAGCTTTGGTCGAGCGCCAGATTGATGGCAAAGTAATTTTTACCCCATTTTTTATCCACTATCGGCCTGATCTCAAGGGTGGCTGTATTGGGAGAAAAGGCCGCCTTCTGAAAGCCTGCCTCCAGTGATAAACTCACACCAACCGGCCATTTCCAGCTTTCCGGTGCAGTAAACCGGGGGCGAATGTGCGAGCCAACGTAAGCCGTGCGCCCGCCGCTGCCGATGCTGTTAAAAAAATAGAAGCCTGTTTCAAACCAGGATGTCCAGCCGTGGGTTATTTCTATGGTTTCATGCTCCACATTATTGGTGGGTAACATGCCGTCAGCAATGGTTTTACTGCCATTGGATGTAAAATTACTGTGCAGTTCAAACATGGTACGCCCCGAATCCACAAGTTCGGCCCCGTAAACCTGGATCTCGTAATTATCCTGTGCTTTCAGGTTTGTAAATGCAATTAAAAACAGGGCGCTGAATAATAAAGACTTAACCATAGAAATTCGTTTCTAAATATTGATAAAAGTATAGCCATAATTTGTAGTAATTCTGTAGAACCCTGCAAACCACAGAGACGTTACAAAATTAGCCCTTATGGTTTTGTTACCAGATACACCTGCCCAAGCGTTTTAAACCTTGTGCTTTTGTTGATGAATACAGGCAGCAGGTTCTCTTTTGGATAGTCAACAAATGAGCGGATGACCCTGAAATCAGCATGGGTTTGAACGAGGTAATTCATCGATGGCTGGTTAACATAAAATACAGCAGTCCTGGCAGGTTTGAAACTATTGAATTGCTCAATCGGAACCAAATCAACCGGCCTGCTGCAATAAAACTGAAAAATATTGTTCTCAGCATTTAATGCATACAGATGAACATTGCCGGGAACCGATTGGTTTACATATCCGGCTGCTGCTATTTGTCCTTTGTAGGGAACAATCTCATCGTAAAAAACTGTATTAACGTAAAAACCAACCAATAGCACAGCGGCACAATTCAAAAAGAAAACCTTCTTAGTTGAGTCATTTATCTTAATAAAAACCAATGCCGCAATTAGCCCGAAGAAAATGATCCCGGTGACAAACAAACTTTCATTAAGCGGCTGTAAGATAAAGTTGACCAACAGAACGACCACCGGCAACAAGACCACAAACAGCCCCTGCCCTATCAGCCGGAATTTTGTCCCGAATTTGCTCAAAGCTGCAAAACAAAAGGGCGCAGTTATAATGGCAAATAACGGAAAAACGGCATTGGTATAAAAAGGGAGCTGAAACCGCGACAATGAAAAAAGCGCCAGTAATAAAAGCCCCCCGCTCAATGCGTAATATTCGGCGGCTTCTTTACGCTGGTACAAGGTTTTTATGTTTTTAAAAACAGCGTAAAAAAACAACAGGCACCAGGGAGCAAATGCCCAAAGCAGGGTATGAAAATAAAAAAAAACACTGCCTGATGTTTTGCGGCTTATTGGCCCGTTATTTACAAAGCGGCCAAACTGGCTATCCCACAAAAACCATTTTATACCCGAAACATGCTGCCTGCCAAATACCGTTTTTTCGGGGTGCAGGTCAAACTGCAGGTAAAGGGCGTAAAACTCGGGCAGGGTAAATATAAAAGTTAGCACAAGCAGCCAGAGCCACTTTAATTGAAACACGTGTTTTAACTTTTTTTGAAACAGCAATTGCCCCGGCAGGCTGCCATAAATGGCTGTGATAACAAATATACCCTTGGTCATTATAGCAAAGGCAGTGAGCAATGCCGCCAACAGCAGATCTTTATAGCTGAAACGTTCTTCAAGGCAGGAAATATGATAGATGCTGCCAATAATCAGGCCCATTAAATAAGGTTCGGCCCTTACATCGGTATTGGCAAGTATGGTATTCAGGGCTGTCAGTAATATCAATACAGCGGCAGCGGCTATTTCCCATCCGTAAAATTTCTTTGTAAAAAGGTAAGTATAAACCAGGCTGATCATAAAAAAAACCAGTGCTGGCAAGCGGTAAGCCCAAACGCTGATACCAAACAGTTTAAAGCTTAGCAATATGGCCCAAAAGGGAAAATGTGGCTTATCGAGCCAGTCTTTATTATAGGTAAATAACTCAAAAAACTCATTTTTATGAAGCAGGTTTTTAGCGATGGAAGCATACAAACCCGGGTCGTCTGTAAAGAAGCGGGTGTTTATTCCGGCAAAATTAACTGCAAGGGCAAGTACAAAAAAGAAAAGGTAAAATGTCTTATTTGTATCCTTCATTTAATACGGGCTTCCATTTAAAAGAATAAGTGCAGGCAAATATAAACTTATACGCTTAAATATCCCGGCAAATCGGGCCGGCAGATGAAACAAATAACCTGAAACGAAAAAGCCCCACGCCGTACGACATGGGACCCAAATCACAACAATTGTTTAACCTTTCGGTCAATTCCAAACTGCAATATGATTCTGATATAAATACAGTAAAATGCCTGATTAGTTTTATAAATTTAAAATACCGCAGATAATTGTAAGCGAATTGTAACGAATGCGATATTATGGAAGTCTGATAAAGAAAATCCCATTTTCAGTATATCTTTATCCAATAAATTACAACCAATAAAACAGCATTATGAAAACATTATTTCAAATCAAAGCACTATCATTTTTTGTATGTGCCTTTTTAGTATCGTCAATGGCTTTTGCACAAGGTATCGGAAAAGCGCCTGCCAGTCCGCGCGATAGCGTAAGTGGTACAGTTGCAGGAGCTAATATTAAAATATGGTATGGCAGTCCTTCAGTAAGGAACCGTAAGATATTTGGCGGACTTGAGCCGTGGGCAAAGGTTTACAGGGCGGGAGCCAACGAGGCTACCACCTTTACCACAGACAAAGACATTACTGTTGAAGGCCAGCCCCTGCCCGCAGGCACTTATGCTTTTTTTGTTATCCCTCAGGAAAACGGACAATGGACAGTGATCTTTAACAAAACCGCCAAGCAATGGGGCGCGTTTAAATATGACGAAAGCAAAGACCAGCTACGGGTTACTGTTAATACCAAGGTGATACCTTTGCAGGAAAGACTGATTTACGTAATCAACGATAGCGGCTTTAGTATGAATTGGGAAACAACAAGTGTGCCTGTTTCTATAAAATAAAATACTTCAGCCTTCTTTGAATTTATTTTAAGCCTCCCTGTTCCGGGGAGGCTTTTTTTATGCTTTTTCTATACCGGCACAATAAAGCATTATTTTGCGCGCTTACTATAAGCACTATATTTACCGCGAAATGTTAAATATCCGTATCAGCAAAAAACTAAAATTAAGGGGCATTGCCATGCTCGCACTTGCCGCGGCGATTTTTTTGCTGATGGCGCTTGCTGATCATCCCCGGGTTATTGAACGCTATTATTCCGAAGGGTTTTACCCCGTTATCTGCCATATACTTCACCCGGTTTTCAACCTGTTCCCTTTCAGCGTTGGCGATATACTTTACATTGCAGTAATTTGCTTTTTGTTTTATGCCTTATACAGGCTTGTTAAACTATCGGTAAAAAAACAATTTAAACAGGCGGGCATTTTTTTGATGGGATTAGTGATCGGGCTACAGGGCGCTATACTTATTTTTTACCTTTTTTGGGGTATGAATTATTTCAGGCCTTCTGCCGGGGAGCGCCTTAGCCTGCGCGATACCAGTTATACAACAAATAATCTTAAAGTAGTTACGGCTATCCTTATTGACAGCGCAAATGCCTGCCGCGCCAGGCTGACAAGCGCCGACCTGTCGCAAAGTAACAGCGACATCTATAGAACCGCGCTCCGGGCGGTTAGCAAACTATCTGCCGATTCCGTTAATTTCCGCACTTATGAGCCGGGGATTAAGTCATCCATTTTAACCCCATTGCTCAATTATATCGGCACTTCAGGGTATTATAACCCATTTACAGGTGAGGCGCAGATGAACTACCAGATGCCTGTTGTTGAAAGGCCGGTGACCGCCTGCCACGAACTATCGCACCAGATAGGTTTTGGCGCCGAGGATGAAGCCGATTTCGCGGGCTTCCTCGCCGGGATTGGTTCACATGACCGCTTATTGCGTTATTCAGCCTACCATCTGGCCATTGAGGAGTTTATGCCCGCCCTTCGTTACCGCGATACCGCAGCAAACAATGAACTGAAATTGCGCGTATCAGCCGCCGTCCACAATGATTTTAAAGCCGAACGGCTGTACTGGATGTCCTTCCAATCGAAGGCCGGAATATTAAGCAGCATTTTTTACGATAAATATCTCAAAGCAAACAACCAGCCGCACGGGCTTGCCACCTATAACCGTATGGTGTTGCTGGTAATGGCGCGGTTTGGAAGAAGAGTCCATAGTCGATAGTCCATGGTCCATAGTAGCTGCATTGAACCGGTCGATGGTCGATAGTCCATGGTCCATGGCAGCAGCAATCAACTGGTCGATAGTCCATGGTCCATGGTCCATGGTATCGGCAATGAACCATGAACTATGAACTATGAACCATGAACCAAAACCTACAGCATCACGCCTTCGGCGGTAAATTCCAATTGTTTGTTGCCTGCCAGCGCCGAGTTACCGTAACCGATATCATTTACATATAGTTTTTCGTTTTCGGCGCTGATATTAAGTTCTCCGACTTTGAAATCACCGGTAATCCGGATAACCGCAACCGGGGTATTCACTTCCAGTTCCGCGACGAGGTAATGCTCCAGGCCCATTGCTGTCTCATCATCGAGCTGATGAACTTGTATAAACGGCGTACCATCCTGTTTTAACACCTGTATATTGTCACGCTCCTGCTTAACAGTGTATCCGGCGCCAGACACCAATTTATTAGCAACCAGTCTTACCGGATTGCCTTCCATATCACAAATATTAAGGTCAATCTCCAGAACAGGTTCCGCGATACCTGGGGGTAAGTCATGATAAATGGAATTGATCCTTAAAAATTCAATGTCCCCCTGTGGGCCCGAATAGCATACACGCCCGCTGGGAACTACAAAGGCGTTTGAGCCGATAATAAATGCATATTTCATAATTCAGGTTTTTTATACTAAGTTAATAACATAAAAGCCGGAAATGTTTTTTTAATTATAAAAATTTTACCTGAAAAGAGAATTCACCTGAAATGGCCAGCTAAGCATAAAACCTTTATTCCGGGAACGTTCCCGGAATAAAAAATCCGTTCCGTATCTCACCCCGGAACGCACACAACATCATTATCAAATAACGTTGATCAACTAAATCTCAGATAACATGTTTAATGCGCACCCAAGCTCTTTATTCAGATTTATTGACCATGCTGACCAATAAATTAAATTTCAATTTTTTGTCCCCGCAAAGTTACACCCCGACGATTAATTTCAACTATCTTAGATGTTAACTTACTGCTAACGGGCGGAACTGACTTATATTATATATATAATTC
>JBIOHE010000199.1:0-8403 GCA_044448725.1 Sphingobacteriales bacterium
ATTATCTATACAGCTTGTAATTTAAGGGGTTCTGTCCGGCACTGTTTTTATCCTGTCGCATTCCTTTTCGGACGGACAGCTATAATTTTATTTGATAAGACATCTATACAAATCAGATATATCCGGGCGGGCTAAGCCTCCTGATAATCCTTCAGCACCTGCCTTGCTTCACCCAGCCCATCAATCCCCAATTCAATAACATCACCTGCTTTAAGGTAAAGAGGCGGCTTCATCCCAAGCCCAACTCCGGCCGGGGTGCCTGTAGAAATAATATCGCCGGGTAACAAGGTCATGAACTGGCTTGTGTAGGAGACCAAATGAGGTATATCGAAAATAAAATTTGCAGTAGTGCCATCCTGCATGGTTTGGCCATTCACTTTTAGCCACAAACGCAGCTTATGGGGGTCCGCAATTTCATCTTTAGTGGCAAAGAAAGGACCAATAGGCGCAAAGGTATCACAGCCTTTTCCTTTATCCCAGGTACCTCCCCTTTCAAGCTGGAATTCCCGCTCCGAAACATCATTATGGAGTACATAACCCGCCACAAAATCCATAGCGTCAGCTTCGTTTACATAACTTGCTTTTTTGCCTATTACTACGGCCAGTTCAACCTCCCAATCGGTTTTTTGGGAGTTTTTTGGGATGATGATATCGTCGTTAGGGCCAACTATCGCCGTTGTGGATTTCATAAATATCACCGGTTCTGTTGGGGGTGTTGCGTTGGTTTCCCTGGCATGGTCAACATAGTTCAGCCCGATACAAACAATTTTTGAAGGGCGTGCAAGCGGACTGGCCAGGCGTATATCATCCGCAACTTCGGGGAGCATATTGCCTTCAATAAAATCAGCAAGGCGGTTAAGCCCATTGTTTTCAAAAAAGGCTTCGCCATAATCTTCGCCAAATGCCGAAGTATCGTATTTTTTATCGTTGATGATAACGCCTGTCTTTTCGTTACACGGTTCTCCAAATCGTATTAGCTTCATGCTTATTTTTTAGTTTGTTAGTTCTATAATGGCTTATTATTTCGGTTTTAATTTTAGTTGTCGGATTTATTCATTAAAGGGCTGACAAATTTCAGATCCTTTAATAATGACAATGGTTGGTTATTTTTAATAGCGTCAGCAATACGCTCTTGGTCCTCCATCAATTTAAGGAATGGATTAACCCTCATTTTAGCAGTTTTTGTGCTGCTAATCGATTTCCCCATATTTGTTTTATCTGTTTTCATTTATACAAATTCAACAAAATTATTAATTATTCAAAGTAATAAACCCGCCATCAATAGGATAATCCGTTCCAGTTATAAAGCCTGCTTCATCAGAGCATAAATACAAGGCAAGCGCCGCCACCTCCTCCGATTTCCCCATTCGACCGATAGGCTGTGTTTTTGATAGTTTTTCAAATATTTCGGCTTCCTGCCCTGCATAATTTTTGGCAATAAAACCATCCACAAAGGGGGTGTGTATCCTTGCCGGGGATATGCTGTTACAGCGGATATTATCGTGCAAATAATCACGTGCTACCGATAAAGTCATAGCGTGTATAGCTCCCTTGCTGGTTGAGTAAGCAAACCTGTCGGTTATACCCACATGCGCTGCTATGGACGCCGTATTTAAAATAACGCCGCCATTATTGGCCTTCATCAGTGGTATTGCGGCAAATAAACAGTTGTAAACGCCTTTTATATTTACATTGTAAATCCGGTCGAAATCGGCTTCGCTGGTAGTATCAGCTTTGCCGATATGCGCTATCCCAGCGTTGTTTATCAAAATATCAATTTGGCCAATCGTACCAAAAGTATCAATAACCTGTTGCTGCTTACTTACATCGCAGGTATGGCTAAGAGCCTGCCCATTGGTTGCCGTTATTTCATTAACGGTATTGGTTGCGGCTTCGGGATTCAATTCAATGATATGTACCACCGCGCCCTGCTTTGCGAAAAGGATTGACATGGCCTTCCCTATGCCACTGCCGCCGCCTGTAATTACTACCGACTTATTGCTTAGTTTAAACATGATTGCGCAAAAATACAATCTTTTGGCAATTAACCCAGTTCCTGGCCGACGGTTTTTAACAGCTTATGCAAGTAAGGAGCCAAGAATCAAGAGCCAAGAACCAAGAACCAGGAATCAAAAAAAAAGTAGAAATCTGTTCTTTTATACTAATGTGCTGAAATATTTGGTTAAAACATTTACAGGTTGGCGGATCAAGCTATTCTCCTGACTCTTGGTTCTTGACTCTTGACTCTTGGTTCTTGGCTCTTGGTTCTTGGCTCTTGACTCTTGGTTCTTGACTCTTGGTTCTTGATTCCTGGTTCTTGATTCCTGGCTCTTGACCCCTGGCTCTTGATTCACCTACCTTATTTCCCAACCACCACGATATGGAAAGTGCCGGGGATCTGCTGTGGCCTCGGGTGGGCGTTTTCGGCAGTTGCGGCAACAGGTTTCATTTGTGCGGTAGGCAAATATATTTTATGGGTATAAGTATCTACGCCGATAGTCCTGGCGCCGGGTTCGGTGGTTATGTTTTCAACCAATTCAAACTTACCGGCG
Source organism: Sphingobacteriales bacterium (assembly GCA_044448725.1). Taxonomy (GTDB): domain Bacteria; phylum Bacteroidota; class Bacteroidia; order Sphingobacteriales; family Sphingobacteriaceae; genus Mucilaginibacter. Next base: position 2,553 of record JBIOHE010000199.1, read on the forward strand.
TTTATTTCGCGTACTACCGTGATGGTACCTTCGCCGTTTGAGCTATAAGCCAGTTTAAGTTTGGGGTCAAAACCAACTCCATCGCAACGTCCTATCGGGAATTTACCAACAATAGTTCCGTTTGTTGCATCCAACACGATCATCGTCTGATTGCCGCCGCAGCCGATAAACAAGCGGTCCGTTTTACGGTCCATTGCCAGGCCCGAAGGTTCTTCGCCACCTTCAAGTTTCCAGCGGTTTAAGATCTTATAGGTAGCTGCGTCAATCTCAACTTCCTCGTTAGTATCTTCAATATTAACAAATACTTTTCCTTTACCGTCTGATACGCCTGTTTCGGGCTTCCCGCCTAAAGGAATAGTGGCCACTACGCTGTCGGTTGCGGCATCAACAACCGTGGCATCTTTACTGCGGCCATTAAATGCATATACTTTCTTTGAAAAATCATCATAGAAAATAGCATCCGGATTGGTACCCGCGTTCACCTGTTTTAAAACCTGGTTGGTTTTAAGATCAAAAACAGTAATATTATTGCCCCTGCCATTGCTGGTATAGCCTTTATTAAAATCGGGGGCAAGGGCTATACCATGCACGCCTTTGGTATCGGGAATATAACCTACAGAATCGCCGGTTTTGGCATTTAAGATATTTACCTGCATTCCGTGTGATACATAAACCCTGTTGGTTTTACCATCAACAGTAATGTAATCCCATCCCCCGGTACTGTGGATAGGGAAATCAGCTACAACGTGAAAGCCGGTTTTTTCCTGGGCTAACAAATGAGTTGGCATACTCAAAGCCATGCTAAACATTAGCAGGCCAAGCGGTTTAAAAATTGATTTCATGGCTTTAATTTTTATTTATAATCAGGTAATGATTCTTGATATTTCCTGTGTAAATTATTAATTATTAAAGTTGTAAGGGTTGAAAAGGTTGTAAAAGTTTTAATTTTTAACAATTACAACCTTTTCAACCCTTACAACCTAATCCAACTCAATCAACTATTTCCCGCCGCCACCGGCGGTATCATCAGGCACGGCATTATCCTGCTGGTCCCTCTCCTTTTTAAATTCCATCTTCCCGAATTTGTACATTAAGCTGATACCAAATGAGCGCAGCGGGATCTGCCGCAGGCTGCTTTGGTTAAAATTAGCCCCATAAGTAGTTGAGTTTACATTTACGTACTGGTTGAAGGGGTTCGCAGCTGTTAAACCTATACTGGCTTTTTTATTCATAAACTGCTTGCGTACTGCAAAATTGTAAAACAAAAATGCCGGATTAGTTCCCTGTATTGTTCTTTGAGACGAACGGTAGTTGATAAAAAATTCGGCTGCAAGGTCTTTTACAAACTCATAGCTGGTGTTTAAATTTATGCGGTACATAAATCCCTGAACCTGCGGCGAGCCCGGGTTATCAGTGATCCTATCAGCAAAAAACATATTCGAACGGAATGTAAACTTACCTGCGGGAACAGAGCCAAAGAGGTTTATACCTTCAGTTGTTTCTTTGCCTATGTTATATGATTGGGTGAGTGCAACGTTGTGATAAGTAACGCCGCCAACATTTAAAACTGAATCGACAGTAGTGAATGATTGAAGGTCGTCAGTATTATACCGGTAAAACCCGGCAACATATACATTAACACCCTTAGCAAACGACTTGTTATACCCTAACTCAAAATTATGACCAAGTTCCGGCTTCAATTCGGGGTTACCTACACTGATGTTATGCGGATCGCTGATATTATAAAATGGGTTAAGCGAACGGTATTGGGGGCGCTCCAGCCTGTAGGAGTAACTAAATTTGATGGTTTGCGTTTTATCTAACTTATGCGACAGTACGAACGAAGGCGCTAAAATATTATATGATGGTATAGTAGCATTAGGAAAATCAGTTGAGGAGGATGTAAAATCGGATGATGTGTATTCGTCCCTTAATCCTGCCTTACCATCAATAAATTTATTAAACAGTGAAAAGTTTGCAGACAGGTAATAAGCAAAAACTTTTCGCCCGTAATTAAAGCCGTAGGTTTGGTGCGCATTAGGTACATAAGCGCCATTAGCGAGCATTTGGGTATTCACGGAATTGCTTATATTTTCGATGGTTGCTTTTGCACCTGTTTCAATAGTAAATCCATCGGCAACCGGCTGTACATAATCAATTGACATATCAGTTTCCTTATCGGTGCCGGGGTTATTGCCGATTGAACCTAAAGGCGGAAATGTTAAATTGGTATAATCCGTCTCCTGGCTATAATTGTTTTGGTTAGTACCGAAGCTTTGATTGTACAAAACATCCAGCTCCTGTTCTTTATTTTTGAAGGTTTTTTTATAAGAAAGACTAAAATCCGTCGAATTATCAAAAAAGCGGCTGGTTGATTTGTTTATGCTGTTTGTATCAATCGGCGGGTTATTCAGGTAGGTGGTAGTCTGGCGATTATTAACATAGCCATTGCTGTTATTACCAAAATGATTGAAATTAACTGATGCTGTTAAGGCATCTTTAGGCGTAATATCCCAGCTGAAGCTAAGGCCTGACCTGTAACCGCTCCTTTTGAAATTACTTAAACCATTTTGGGCCAAATTGGTAACCGAATCCCTGGCATTGTTGAAGGTTGAACGGTTGCCCGAACTTGGTGTTTCACTGGTTAAGTTTTCGTTCCCGCTAAAAAAGGCGCTAACGCCAACTTTACCTTTTTTTGCATTAATATTGAATGAGCCGTTTTCCAAACGCGTACCGGCGCTGAGGTTAACACTGCCGTTTACACCCTGCACATTGTTGTCTTTTAAAACAATATTAATAATACCCCCTGTACCCGCTGCATCATATTTGGCACCCGGATTGGTTATTACTTCAATGTTTTTAATCTGGCTCGCGGGTATGGCCTGCAATGCATCAGTAATGCTTGAACCAAAAATAGTAGAAGGCTTGCCGTTGATAAGAAACTGGATATTGGTATTACCCATCAATTCAACGTTGCCGTTAATATCTACTGATACCATGGGCACTTTTTGCAAAACATCCAAAGCAACACCGCCTTGCGAGGTGAGGTCATTCCCGGGACTATATACCAGCTTGTCGATCTTATTTTCAACAGTGGGTCCGGCAGCGGTAATATTAACTTCTTTAAGCTGATTTTGTAAAGGCGACAGTAAAACGGTGCCTAACGATACATTTTTGTTATTGTTGCTGATAATTACATGGGCGATGGTATGACGTTTGTAGCCCAAAAATTCAACTGTTATTTTATAGTCGCCATTTGGAATACCATCAACGGTAAAGGCCCCTTTTGGGTCGGTACTGGCTCCGTTAAACGGGGAAGCGCTCCCCTGTTTGTAAATACTAACGGTTGCGTAATCTACAGGTTGTTTGGTAATCGAGTCTGTTACGTGGCCTGTTATTTTGCCCCTGTCATCATTCGGCCCGACATAAGGGCCGCCGTTTTGGGCATTCAGACTTAAAGCAGTAATTAAAAAAAATACGATGGAAAAAATACTTTTCATTAGGCTATTTATAGAATAAAATCATTTATCCTGCAAAATTGTGCCGAAAGTTTGGATTAAATCTGAATTTTAGTGCGAGGTACTATAATTGTTACCAAATCAGCGTGTTTGTTACAATAAGGTGGGGATCAGTGATTAGGGGTTAGAGATCAGAGATTAGTAAGAAGCGTCTTCCCTCCTGTTCATTTGTCTTTCGGACTAAAAAAACCAATCTCTTATCTCCAGTCTCTGATCTCTAATCATACCTTGTCATTTTGTTTCAGCACGCGTATTACCTGTACAAAACGGTGCCTGTAAGTTTTATCCATTGAGGTTATGGTAACACCGTATTCTTTACCCGATGTGGAATGAATAAATTTAAAATCATCGCTGCCATTACATAATACAATGCCTACATGTCCGATTCTATGGCTGTGTTTTTTTGGGCTGGTGAATAATATGATATCGCCGGGCTTAGCATCCTCCAGTTTTACTTTTTCACCAACGCTGATAAACTCACGGGAAGAACGCGGCACGATGAAATTAAAAAATTTAAAAACATAGTTTACAAATCCGGAACAATCAAAGCCGCGTAAAGGGTCGGAAGATGCGGGGCGGTATCGTGTTCCTATTAAAGTTTGCGCAAATTTTATCAGGCTGTCAGCTGAAACGCTATCGGGGCTAAAAGAGGATTTGGCGACCTTATCTTTATGGAGCCTGTTGATTTTTCGGGCATGGGCACTGCTCAGCGATGCGGCTGTCATGCAGAAAACGACAATCAGGGCTGATAAATTTCTCCTCATTTATGGGGGCAATTTATCTATAAATGTATAGATATTGTAATCTTTTTTATTTTATTCCTGAAATCAGGCAAAAATCAACACCACGCTTCCGCCAATGATCATTAAGGCGCCGATTACCTGTTTAACATTGAGCGACTCTTTTAAAAATACAACTGCCAGTATTATAGCCAGCGCCACGCTCAGCTTGTCAATTGGCGCAACCTGCGAAACTTTGCCCAATTGCAGCGCCTTAAAATAACAGATCCACGAAAGGCCTGTGGCGCATCCCGAAAGCGCGAGGAATATCCAGTTGGTTTTGGTTAAACTGCTGATGGACCACTCGCCGCCGCGAAAAATGACGATGGCCCAGGCAATCAGCAATATCACCACCGTGCGGATGGCCGTTGCGAGATCGGTATCAACTCCTTTAATACCGATCTTTGCAAAAATTGCAGTAAGCGCCGCAAAAAGCGCTGAGAGTAATGCGAATATCCACCACATATAACACGATTTATAAGATTTAAAAGATTTTCAGGATTGACTGCAAATATCTGAACAATCATTCTGAAAACTGTTAAAATCCAATAAATCTTGTGCAGACAAAATGATCCAGAATTTTTCCAACTTTGTGTTTGTACCTTTAACAAAAAAATGTTTTGAAAATACTGATCATAGAAGACGAGGAAGGACTGCGGGAAAGCATTGAAGAGTACTTTACCGAAGCCGGGAATATTTGCGAAACGGCAGACAACTACCCAAATGCGATGGTTAAGATCAATCTTTACCATTATGATTGTATTATACTGGATATAACGCTGCCCGGCGGCAATGGCATTGACATTTTGAAAAGCCTGAAAGAAAAAAAACATCCTGACGGCATACTCATTATCTCTGCGAAAAACTCCCTTGACGACCGTCTTGAAGGCCTTAACCTGGGCGCAGATGATTACCTGGTAAAACCATTTCATTTGTCGGAGCTGAAAGCGCGGGTAACGGCTATCATCCGCCGCAAAACCTTTAATGGCAATAACCAGCTTATTTTTAACGAGATCACGATTGACTTGCTGGCAAAAGAAGTTAAGGTTGGTAAATCAGTTATAAAACTAACCCGTAAAGAATATGCCTTGCTCCTTTATTTCATCGCCAATAAAGGAAAAGTAGTATCGAAAAATGCTATAGCTGAACACCTTTGGGGCGATGGTATAGATATGGCCAATAATTTCGATTTCATTTATTCGCATATTAAAAACATCCGCAAAAAATTAATAGAGGCCGGATGCGGCGATTACATACAGGCAGCTTACGGCATGGGCTATAAATTTACGGAGCAATGAGGCTTTTAGCAAAGTATAACCAGGTTAATATTATAACAACTATTGTTGTGATGCTGATAACCGGCATTATTTATTACCAGGCCATAAGCTGGATACTAACCCGCCAAAAAGACAAAGAACTGGTGGTTGAAGAACGTGAAATATTTGAGTATGCAGGCCTTAATCACCGGTTGCCCCAAATTTTTGAATCCAATGATCAGCAGATCACTTTTACACAAGCCAAACCGGGTTCGGTAACCAGGCAATTTATCAATAC
>JBIOHE010000200.1:0-8386 GCA_044448725.1 Sphingobacteriales bacterium
ATCAGAATTATACCCGATGTCATTGCGAGCGCAGCGCGGCAATCGCGAACTGTGCATAGTGGCGATGCAAAGTTCGCGATTGCTTCGTGCCTCGCAATGACAAATTTGTTTATCTAAAAATTATGCCAATGCTTGTTTCAAATCCTCCAGCAAATCATCCACATCCTCCACTCCTACGCTTAAGCGAAGCAGGTTATCAACCACGCCAACTTTTTCGCGTTCTTCTTTTGGGATTGAGCCGTGGGTCATGCTTACCGGGTGATTGATCAGCGATTCCACGCCGCCCAATGATTCGGCTAAAGCAAACACTTTGAATGAGGATGCTACACGGTAAGTTTCCTGCAGATCAGCGCCTTTTAGGGTAATGGAGATCATCCCGCCAAAATCGTGCATTTGTTTTTTGGCGATAACATGGTTTGGATGATCGGTAAAGCCCGGCCAATAAATCTTATCTACTTTGGGATGCGTTTTTAGGTACTCAGCTATTTTGCGTCCGTTTTCGCAATGCGCTTTCACGCGCAGGTGCAGGGTTTTAATACCGCGCAGCACCAAAAAACTGTCCATAGGACCGGGTGTAGCGCCGCAGGCATTATAAATAAACCATAGCTTTTTGTATAATTCCCCGTCGTTTAGCATTAATGCGCCCATAACCACATCGCTATGACCGCCAATGTATTTGGTTACCGAGTGCATCACAATATCAGCGCCCAGGTCGATAGGGTTTTGCAGGTACGGCGAAGCAAATGTGTTATCAACAGCCAAAAGGACATTTTTTTCCTTGCTTATTTTCGCCACAGCCTCAATATCTACAATCTGCATCGTTGGGTTGGTGGGTGTTTCAATCCAGATCAGTTTGGTATTTTCATTAATATATTCCCTGATGATCTCCGGGTCAGAAAGATTCAAAAAGTGAAACTTGATCCCATAATTGGCAAATATTTTGGTAAAAATACGATAGGAACCGCCATAAAGATCATTGCCGGTAATCACTTCATCTCCGGGTTGCAGCAATTTCATCACCGCATCAGTGGCCCCCATACCGCTCGAAAAAGCAAGGCCGAATTTGGCATTTTCCAAAGCAGCCAGGCAGTTTTCCAATGCCTTACGGGTTGGGTTGGTGCCGCGGGAATATTCGTACCCCTTATTATCACCCGGCGATTTCTGCCAATAGGTAGAAGTTTGGTAAATCGGTGTCATCACCGCCCCGGTAGTAGGATCGGGTTCCTGGCCTGCGTGTATAGCTTTTGTTGCGAATTTCATAGAATTGGTTGATTGGGTTGATTAAGTTGATTAGGTGAATTGTTTTTATTCACTATTCTATAATTCATCTCCTTTTTTGTTTTTCAAATATTGTATGTAGCCATTTAATAGCCTCAAACAGCTTTCGTATTCGGTTTGAAAAGATAACAGGGCCTCTTCTGATATGATCTTCTCATCAAGGGCAATCATCAAATGATCCAAAGTTTCTGATAAAGAGCCTCTGGCTATTATACAAAAACGAATATTGTCCTGATAGTGAAACCGGCCATGCCCTTCGGCAATATTATTTCCAATGGAACGCGACGAACGCACAATTTGATCAGTAAGACGGTATTTTTCTTCTACTGGAAATTTTTTAGATGCCTCAGAAATCCATATCCGGATTTTCCTCGATTGCTTCCATACTTCCAAATCAGTAAAAGAGGCCATGTCAATTAGTTATTAGTTTATTAAGTTGAATAGGTGAATGGTTTTTATTTTTTAATATTTCATATTTTCGGTAAATTAACCACTCACTTAATCAACCCAATCAACCATTCACCACTAATAAGCCCTCGCGAATATCACCCTTTGGCTTGACGGTTTCCCCGTTAAAATGCATTTCCCTTCTTCCTGTTTATTATCCAAAGGTATGCAACGGATTGTCGCCTTGGTTTCATCTTTTATTTGTTGTTCGGTCTCCGGCGTACCATCCCAGTGGGCGGACAAAAAGCCTGGTTCTTCATCCAGCAGGCGTTTAAATTCATCGTAACTGTCAACCTCGGTGGTATTTTCGGTTTTGAATTTTAATGCTTTTTGATAGATATTTTGCTGAATCTCTTCCAAAAGCCCTTCAATACGGTCCGTTAAACCTTCCTGGCTTACTGTTTCCTTTGTCTTGGTATCACGACGCGCCAGTTCAACTGTTCCGTTTTGCATATCCCGGCTGCCGATGGCCACACGCAAAGGCACTCCTTTTAGCTCGTACTCTGCAAATTTAGCGCCGGGGCGATGGGTGTCCCGCTTATCAAACTTAACGGAGATATTTTTAGCCTTTAATTCTTTGGATAATTCTTTTACAAAAGCCGAAATATTTTCAAGTTCTTCTTCGTGTTTGTATATCGGCACAACAACAACCTGTATCGGGGCCAGTTTTGGCGGCAAAACCAACCCCGCATCATCAGAGTGCGCCATAATTAACGCGCCGATGAGTCTTGTTGATACACCCCATGAGGTTGCCCAAACATAGTCGAGTTTATTTTCTTTATTGGTAAACTTTACGTCAAAAGCTTTAGCAAAATTCTGACCCAAAAAGTGGGATGTACCGGCCTGCAGGGCTTTCCCGTCCTGCATCAGGGCTTCAATACAATAGGTATCCAGAGCGCCTGCAAAACGCTCATTTGCTGTTTTTTTACCCCGGACTACCGGCAACGCCAGCCAGTTTTCAGCAAAATCAGCATAAACATTCAGCATTTGCTCGGTTTCGGCTATGGCTTCTTCGGCTGTGGCATGTGCTGTATGCCCCTCCTGCCATAAAAACTCTGTGGTACGTAAAAACAGGCGTGTACGCATTTCCCAGCGCACTACGTTGGCCCATTGATTAACCAGGATAGGCAGATCGCGGTAGGATTGGATCCAGCCTTTATAGGTGTTCCATATAATAGTTTCGGAGGTTGGCCTTACGATCAGTTCTTCTTCCAGTTTTGCCTCAGGGTCAACTATAACATTTCCGTGACCATCGTTTTTTAAACGGTAATGGGTTACCACGGCGCATTCTTTAGCGAACCCTTCTATGTGGGCAGCTTCTTTTGAAAGAAACGATTTTGGTATAAATAACGGGAAATAGGCATTCACATGTCCGGTTTCCTTAAACATCACATCAAGCACCGCCTGCATTTTTTCCCAAATAGAATAACCATAAGGCTTTATGATCATACAGCCTTTTACCGGCGAATATTCGGCCATATCGGCCTTAATTACCAGGTCATTATACCATTGCGAATAATCTTCTTCTTTACTTACAACCCCTTTGCTCATATATCTTTTAATAGAATTTAACTGCTCAATTATTATTAACAGATGCCAAATTTATAAATTTATATGGTAAGAATTGCCTGAACCATTGATTTGAATCCGAAAACAGTCTGAATCAGTCCCGATAGCTATCGGGATCAGAATTATTGAATTATTGAAATTCGCTCCGATAGCGAGTTCGGCTAAACCCTTTAAATATACATTCTGAAAATTCTAAAATTCTGAAAATTCTGATTCAGACAAATAAAAAAGCGAAATGGAACATGCTAAATTTAAAATCAAAGCCCATATTTGCAAACATCATGACCATGCATCCAACAATAAGCGAACAATTTAACGGAACTATCTGGCGCATGGAAATCGATGAACTCAGCTCAACCCTATTTGTAGAGGTTAGGGATAACGAAGAAAAAAAGGTTTATTTCGGTGCGGTGGACCTGTTAAACGGCAAAACCCTTTTTAAAGGACTCACTACCGACGAACGCTGGCTCACCGGAATTGAAGCTGCATATAACGGCGTTTTGCTTTTACATTTTTACCAGTCGGAATCGGGGCCAACGCATAAAGGTCTGTTAGCCATTGATGGGGCGACCGGTAAAATGCTGTGGAATAATTTCAATTATTCTTTTGATCATTTATCATTAAGTGGTCCGGTTTTATACGATGCGCGGCTGCAACCGCGGAAATTATTTTTGGCAGACATAAAAACAGGTGCAACAACCCGTATCTATGAGCCAACAGTCATCAAGGAATTGGGAAGCAGCATACAGGTGCCCGAAATAAAAGGCGTCGATTTTTTTTCGCAGAATTTTTTACCTGTGCACCCATTCGGAAATATGATACATTACCTTGAATACAATAATTTCAGAATTGTATCTTTGCACGCGTTAAAGGGGGGAGAGTTAACACAGTCACTCTATGTTATGGATGGTGTTAATCCCGATAGCTATCGGGATGGCTATCGGGAAGTTTATGAAGATTTATTAAATGCCGGGATACAAAAAATGCAACCAGAGGCGTTTATAATGTATAAAAACTATCTGATTTATGTAAAAAACAAGTCGGAGCTGAAAATTTTAGCCCTTTAAATTATTGACCCTTAGTGTAGTTATGAAATTAAAAAACTTATTATTTGTCCTGCCATTTTTCGCCGTACCGGTATCGCTTTCTGCAAAACCACTGATTGATTCAGTTGGTGTAAAAAATAATGACGGAAAAAAAATGATTCTTTTTAAAGTAAAAGCGAAAGATACCTATTATTCCATCGGCCATCGTTATAATATTAAGCCTGAAGTATTGATGAAGTTTAACGGCAAAAAGAAGGCTATTTTATCTATCGGTACCGTTGTTGAGGTACCTACCGATATGCCGTATAAGAAATCAGCAAAAGGAAAAGAAAGTACAGAGAAGATAGTTAAGGAAACAAAAAAAGAAAAAAAAGCCAGGCTTGCCAGGGAAGCAGCGGAGGCAAAGGCTGAAAAGAAACACAAGCATAAAGATTTGGCTACGCAAACAACCGAACAGGCTACGGAACAAACCCAACCAGAGCGCGTTGCAGAACAGCCTGTGCAGCAACCGGTTCAACAGCCTTTGCAACAAGATAATACGCCCGCTACCCAATACAAAGTTTCCGCCGGGGAAACCTTATACGCCATCAGCAAACGTTTTAACACTACGGTTGACAATATCACCAAATTAAATAACCTGACATCAACCACGCTTACACCCGGCCAGGTGTTGCTTGTTAAAGCAGCTGCTGCCCCGGTGCAGCCCGTCGCCAATCCGGTTACAGAAACAGTTAAAACCCACGACTCAATCGCTATAGCTCCTGTTAAAGATAGCAGCAATTCTGAGCGACATTTGAATGCAAACCGTTTCGGGATATATGAAAAAAATGAAAAAGGCGTAGCGTCATGGATGGAGGATGCGAGCCTTGATCCCAATAAAAAATTGGTACTTCACCGTTCGGCCCCTATCGGCACAGTGATTAAGATCACCAATCCCATGACTAACCGCACTACTTTTGCAAAAGTAGTTGGCCGCTTTACTGATAGTGAGGATACCAAAGACGTTATTATCATTATGACAAAGAATGTCGCCGATTCATTGGGTGCGCTTGATAAACGCTTTCATGTAAATATCAGCTACGGCAGTCCGAATGAATAAACCCTTTATTATTGGCGTTGCGGGTGGCAGCGGCTCGGGGAAAACTTTTTTTTTGAAGTGTTTCCTTGAGCATTTTACCGATGCTGAAGTTTGCCTGGTGTCGCAGGATGATTATTATATCCCGGTGGCTCAAAATATGACGGCTGAAGAAAATAAGCTGTACAATTTCGACCTGCCTTCAACTGTAGATCACCTGCATTTTGAAGACGACATCGCCCGGCTGATGAACGGTGAAACTATTCTTAAAAAGGAATATACCTTTAATAACCCCAACGCTATCCCTAAAATGCTGGAAATTAAGCCTGCGCCCATCCTGATAGTGGAGGGTTTGTTTATACTTCATTTTAAGAAAATCTCGGAATCACTCGACCTTAAAATATTCATTGAAGCTGATGATGACATAGCGCTGAATCGCCGTTTAAAACGCGACCTTGTTGAGCGCGGTTATTCATCTGATGATGTGATGTACAAATGGATAAACCATGTAGTGCCTGCCTACCAGGAGTTTTTACTGCCTTATAAAAATGAATGTCACCAGGTGGTTATCAATAATAGCCACGTGGCGGATGATATTATTTGTATCACCGAGGCCATCTCGAAGGAGTTGAGGGAGAAGGTTTTAATTTGAAAATGTGAAAATTTGAAGATTATGACAACATCTTTCATTTTCAAATCTTCAAATTAACACATCTTCAAATTAAATAATCATCTCCGGCACCTCGCCTTCAATCACCAGTTTGCCTGCCGTAGCCTTTATAATCTCTTCTACACTTACGCCGGGGGCGCGTTCAAGAAGCTTAAAGCCCCCTTCGGGTAAAACATCAAGTACGGCTAACTCAGTTACTATCTTTTTTACGCAGTGAACGCCTGTTAAAGGCAGCGTACATTGCGGCAAAAGCTTTGATTCGCCGGCTTTGTTTACATGCTGCATGGCTACAATAATATTATCGGCGGATGCAACAAGGTCCATTGCACCGCCCATGCCTTTTACCATTTTGCCTGGAATTTTCCAGTTGGCAATATCGCCGTTTTCCGATACTTCCATTGCGCCAAGAATAGTCAGGTTTACTTTTTTGGCGCGGATCATCCCAAAACTCATAGCCGAATCAAACACGGCAGAACCGGGCAGCATAGTTATGGTTTGTTTGCCCGCATTTATAACATCAGGGTCTTCTTCGCCTTCAAACGGGAAGGGCCCGGTGCCAAGCAAACCGTTTTCCGATTGCAGCACCACGTCAATATTTTCGGGGATATAATTGGCCACAAGTGTTGGAATACCTATACCCAGGTTAACATAGTATCCGTCTTTTATTTCTTTTGCGATGCGTTTTGCAATACCTTCTTTGTCTAACATGATTTTTTCTATAATATCATTGCTGGGAGAACCAGGACACGTTCTTTTTGTCTGAACCATGATTTTTAGGATTATTGGATTACCTTGATTGTATTTTCAAACACACTCATGAAATCCTAAAATCAAGTAAATCAAGGTTCAGACAAATTCGCAATTGCTTCGCTTGCAATGACAAGGTTTCTATTTTTTTCTGACCGTTCTCTGTTCAATCCGTTTCTCATACTTCTCCCCCTGGAAAATCCTATGTACATAGATGCCCGGAGTATGGATATGATCGGGATCAAGCTCTCCCGGCTCAACCAATTCCTCCACCTCAGCAATAGTGATCTTACCTGCCATAGCCATTACCGCATTAAAATTGCGGGCGGTTGCCCTGTACACCAAATTACCCATCGTATCGCCCTTCCAGGCTTTTACAATTGCGAAATCAGCCTCAAAGGCCATTTCTATTAAATAATCTTTGCCATTAAAATTTCTGATCTCTTTGCCAATAGCCACTTCGGTGCCGATACCTGCCGGGGTGAATATTGCAGGCATACCATACCCCGCCGCCATGCAGCGTGTGGCAAGGGTGCCCTGCGGTATCAGTTCAACTTCCAGTTCGCCGCTGAGCAACTGCCGTTCAAATTCGGCATTTTCGCCAACGTAGGAAGAAACCATCTTTTTCACCTGCCTTTGTTTTAGCATCAGGCCGATGCCAAAATCATCAACACCGGCATTGTTTGAGATACAGGTTAGCTCTTTAACACCCTTTCTTACAAGCGCTGCAATACAATTCTCGGGTAAACCGCACATACCAAATCCGCCGACCATAAGGGTCATGCCGTCCTCAATGTCACGGATGGCTTCGTCAGCGCCGTTAACTACTTTATTCATACGTTATAATTGGTGGGGTAAAATTAGGTTTTTTTGTCCATAGACCATGGCCCATAGTCCATAGTTTTAATTAAGGATAAAATAAAACGCTCAATTTTTCCATGGTCCATGGACCATCGACCATGGACTTTCCCCTCACCACTTAATATGCTGCTCAATAAACCCGCACAGGTCGTCCGCCATGGTTTGTTGTTCTTTAATGGTTGGATGGCCGCCCGTGTTTTTATAAGGGATAAAGTGGGTGTAAATATTGTGATCGTTTAAACCGGCAACTGCTTTATCAATATAGCCCGGCCAGGGAGATCCTGCTTTGGTGGCGTCCATGGTGCCCAAAATGCAAATGATATGTGCTTTCGGATATTTTCCCCTAACCGTTTTTACAAAATCTGCATAAGCATTGATAATAAATTCAGGCGTTGGCGGCGTTGTACCAAACCGGGCTTTAAACTGCTCGTTGTTGGGCTGGTTCACTATCCATGAATCGTTCTGAAAAAGGTTGATAACGACCACATCCGGCGTATATTTTGAAAAATCCCATTTGCTGTTCGGGTCTGTAGCGTCAAGGCGGTCATACATTTCAGGCATAATCAACGGGAACCAGCTGACGGTAATACCAATCCCGCTTTTTGATGTATTATGAAAATCGGCGTTAAAATGGCGGGCGGTTAAAGCGGCATAGCTGATATAGCCGTTTTCATAAGGGCCGGAACCTCTGTC
>JBIOHE010000201.1:0-8304 GCA_044448725.1 Sphingobacteriales bacterium
GAACATAATATACTGGTTAATTTAACGAAAGAAGATTATAAAAAAAGAAACCTGTTGCTTGAAGATATTTTTGCGCTAAAAGGGGACAGCAGCGAAATAAAAGGCAAGAAAATTTGGAAAGTTATAAGTAAAATAGATAGTACGGACGACATTGTCACAAAAAATTTCATTAAAACCCACCTGAACTCTTATGAGGCATTAAACAACTTGTTTTATCTGAAAAATAGATACCCGAAGGACACACTACGGCAAATGTACAATTCACTTACGCCGAAGCTTATGCAAAGCCGTTTCGGACAAAGAATTAATAGTTACCTAAAAGTTGGAGATATTTTAAAGAAGGGAGATAACTTTGCTGATTTTGAAGCTATGGATAAAGATGGGGCCAAACACCGTTTGTCTGAAATAAAAGGCAAATTTATATTACTTGATTTTTCAACCACTTATTGCGGGCCGTGTATTGAATCTATTGAAGACCTAAAGATACTTTCAAAAAAATATGCTGACCAGGTGCAGATTATTTCTTTTTCCGGCGATGGCGGTAAAGCTACCTGGCTAAAAGGCATTAACAGGGACCAGCCGGGCTGGTTAAGCTTATGGGATGGAAAAGGAAATTACGGTGAAACGATTTTGAAATATGGGGTAACAGGGTACCCTTCGTTTTTCCTAATTGACCCGCAGGGGAAAATAGTTTCAAAATGGGTGGGGTATGGAAAAGACCCTGGTAAAAAAGGGTCGCTGGAAACAGAAGTGGATGAAGTTTTAACAAAGAAATAGTCGGTTTTTTTTTAATTATTATGCCATTTTGACTATACCCTGACCATTGGTAAATAGCAAACCCTGAATTTTACGGCACAAAATCAAACTTATGAAATACAATTTTTTAGGAAACACCGGCCTGGTGGTATCTGAACTATGTTTTGGTACCATGACCTTCGGTGGAAAAGGTTATTGGGAAGCCATTGGTAAAGTACAGCAAAAAGAAGTAAACGACCTGATGAAAGTTGTGGTCGATTCGGGCATTAATTTTATTGACACCGCCAATGTATATTCGTACGGCGAATCAGAAAAACTATTGGGGCAGTCGATAAAAGACCTTGGTTTTAACCGCCACGACCTTGTAATTGCTACGAAGGTTCGTGGCCGCATGGGCGAAGGTTTAAATAATGTTGGCCTTTCACGTTACCACATCTTTCAGTCGGTTGACGAAAGCTTAGCCCGTTTACAACTGGATCACATCGACATTTTATATGTGCATGGCGTTGACCCGAAAACACCGGTTGAAGAAATTATGCGCTCACTTAACGACATTGTGCTGACAGGCAAGGTACGATACATAGCGGTTTGCAACTGGCCTGCCTGGATGGTAATGAAAGCTTTGGGCATAGCCGAAAAAAATGGCTGGAACAAATTTGCGGGCATGCAATATTTTTATTCCTTAGCCGGGCGCGATATAGAAAGGGGAATTTTGCCTTTGGCAGCCGATCAAAATTTGGCAGTTATGCCATGGAGCCCGCTGGCAGGCGGCTTCCTTTCCGGTAAATTTACCCGCCATAATGAAAAAGCCGGTGATTCGCGTCGCGACACCTTTGATTTTCCGCCGATAAACAAGGAAAAAGCTTATGACATTATTGATGTGATAGCAGAAATTGGCAAAGAACACAGCGTGTCCGTTGCAGAGATCGCACTGGCATGGGTACGCCATCAAAAAGGAATTACAAGTACAATAATTGGGGCAAAAAATGTCAGCCAGTTAAATGACAACATTAAATCAACCGATGTTCTGCTGTCTGCTGATGACCTTATCAGAATTAACCAGATTAGCGCATTAGCTCCCGAATATCCCGGCTGGATGGCCGAACGGCAAGCGGCAGACAGGGTGTTGAAGTAGTTTTAGTCCGAAAGTCGGAAAAGTCCGAAAGACCGAAAGTAAAAATAGCTTCGAATACTTTATCATCAAAGCAAACTCTCTCCCGGACTTTCGGTCTTTCGGACTTCCCAACTATATCAAACCCAGCACACTCACCACATGCTCTACCTGGTTGGGATGCACATCGAGATGCAATACAAAACGAATACGGTGCGGGCCTGTCGAAAGCGCTTTTATGCCATGTTCTGCTAACTTATGCAATACCAGGCTTGCAGGTTCCACAATATCAAAAAGCACCAGGTTGGTTTCTACAGGCATCACATTGCTTACCCAGCTGCACTTTCCCAGTTCAGCTGCTAATATCAGGGCATGTGCATGGTCAATGCTTAAACGCTCCACATGATGATCGAGGGCATAAATACCAGCGGCTGCCAGAAAACCTGCCTGCCGCATCCCGCCGCCAAAAACCTTGCGCACCCGGCGGGCATATTTTATAGTTTCTTTATCAGCCAAAAAAACCGAGCCCACCGGCGCGCCTAAACCTTTTGAAAGGCAAACTGAAATACCGTCGAAATATTTACCGTAATCTTTAGCCTTGTCGCCTGTCTTTGTCAAAGCATTGAAGATCCGGGCGCCATCCAGGTGGAGTTTTAAGCCCCTGGATTTGCACAGGGCTGCTATCGGCCTTATTTGTTCCAGTGTATAACAGCTGCCGCCTCCCCTGTTCACGGTGTTCTCCAATACCACCAAGCTGGTGCGCGGATAATGGTCATTGATGGCATTAATTTCAGGCTCTATCGTTTCGGCTGTCAAAATCCCCCGGTAAGCATTCAGCAAACGGGCGGAAACACCCGAATTAAATGCGATCCCGCCACCCTCATAACGATAAACATGCGCCGTCTGGTCGGCGATAAGCTCATCCAAAGGTTGTGTAAAACATTTTATACCGATCTGGTTGGTCATGGTACCCGAGGGGCAGAAAATACCGGCTTCCATACCAAAAATTTTTGCTGTTTTATTCTCCAGTTCGTTAATGGTTTCGTCTTCACCGAAAACGTCATCACCAACTTTGGCGCTGAACATTGCATCCAGCATGCCGGGTGTTGGTTTAGTTACCGTATCGCTTCTCAAGTCAACAATCATCATATTAAATGTGTTAAAAATGCGTTATTTGTATTTTAACTATTATGCGCTCAATTTTAATCATTTTATTTTTTATGCTGATGATTGTATCAGCAAAATCATATTCCCAAAAATGGCAACCCGGCCGTTTTACCGATGTAAAAGGAAATGCGGAAAGCGGATTCATCCGATTTGGTTCGGGTAAAGGGCCAATAAAAGACGAAGGTTTTATTGAATTTAAAGAAGACAATAAATCTGAACCATTTAAGCTAAGCGCCAGCGACCTGCGGTCGTTTGTGGTGGGAAAAGACAGTTTCGTTGTTGCACACCCACCCCGGAATGAATCCTGGGCGAAAAACGAGTTTGATTTTGTAAAAGTAGCCCTGGACGAAGACATTAAGTTATATATTACCAACGGCGGCGGACGCGGACGGGGCCATGGCATTAGTATTGAACCCGGCATTGGCGCGGGGGTTGGCACTGGTGGTTTTGGCGGCGGTGTAGGTGGCGGTATCGCCATCCCTATTGGCGGTGGTGGCGGCAGCTACGAAAAAACCACCTGGTATTACGGCGAAAATACCGCCTCCATGAAGCGCTTAACCGACCTTAATTTTGAAGATGTAATGGCCGACATTATGGGCGACTACCCCGAAGTGGTTGATAAAATACATGCCAAAGTTTATGTACTTGAAAACATCGACCGGCTGCTGGCTTACTATAACCAGGCAAAAGGAGCTGAAAGCAAAAAGCAGAAAGCAGAAAGCACAAAATAGCTGAAAGCAGAAAGCACAAGAAGAGCTTAAAGCAGAAAGCTTAAAGCTTTTTCAAACTGGGAGTAAAAGTTAAAAGCCACCGATTGCTTTTCGCTTTCTGCTTTCAGCTTTCAGCTACAAACCCTGCGCTATCACAAAACCGCTGGCCCAGGCCCATTGAAAATTATAGCCGCCCAGCCAGCCGGTAACATCCACGCATTCGCCGCCATAATACAGGCCCGGTACTTTTTTTACTTCCAGTGTTTTTGAAGATAATTCATCGGTTGACAGGCCCCCGCGCATTACCTCTGCTTTATCATAGCCCTTATCCCCTGCCGGTTTTACTTTAAACCCGTGGATCAGTTCGCTGATACTTTCTATATCCGCTTTGCTTAACGAGGCCAGGTTTTTATCCACCGGTAGCCTGTCGCTCAGCGCTTCGGCAAATTTGCGGGTGTATAAATTGGCCAGATAAGCCAGCAGCATTTTTTTACCGTTGGTTTCCCTTTCCTGTTGTATCAGTTCAGCGATATTTTGATTAGGCAACAGATCGATATTAATATATTCCCCCGGCCGCCAGTAGGATGAAATTTGCAGTATAGCCGGACCGCTGAGGCCCCAATGAGTAAATAATATATTCTCCTCAAAACTGATCCTGTCGTTCCAGACGCGGCAAAATATACTATTCCCTGATAGCTGTTCGTACCAGGGCTGGTCTTTTCCTGTAATTGTTAAAGGCACCAATGCAGGTGCGGTATCAGTAATTTTAAGTCCGAAATTACGGGCCACCCGCAAGCCAAAATCGGTGGCGCCCATTTTGGGGATAGGCAATCCGCCGGAGGCAATTACTACTTTTGGGGTAAATAAACTTTCTGTCCGTCCGTTTCTCTCCAGTACAAGGGTAAAACCATTTTCGGTCTTTTCAATACTTTTAACATCCGCGCCACACCATATTTCCTGATCCAGGTCTGCACACAAACCTGTGAAAACATTGACCACATCTTTAGCATTATCACTCACCGGGAAAAGCTGTCCGAGTGTTTTTTCCTTGCCCTCGATGCCGTAAGTTTCAAAAAAGCTGATCGTATCCTCAACCGTCCACTGCGATAGTGTTGATTTACAAAAATGTTCGTTCTCCGAAATAAACTGTCCGGCTGATGCATACAGGTTGGTGTAATTGCAGCGTCCGCCGCCGCTGATGAGGATTTTTGCGCCCACCTTATCGTTTTTCTCCAAAATAAGCGTTCGCTTGCCTAAAAACCCGGCCTGCACCGCGCACATTAAGCCGCAGGCGCCGCCACCAATAATTATAGCATCAAAATCTGTTTGTTTTGTTAAATTTGTCGTCATGGCAGCTGTTCCGCAAATATCAGAATTTGGAAAGATACTTATCTTTATTATTACAGGGATAATAATGGTTTGCTTTACCTTTTTTATCAATAAGTTAATTGCGCCAAACCATCCCAACCCCGAAAAACTGACTTCGTACGAATGCGGTGAAGAACCTACAGGCAATGCCTGGCTGCCTTTTAACGCGCGTTTTTATGTAATTGCGCTGGTGTTTTTGTTGTTTGATGTTGAAATGGTTTTCATTTCCCCTGGGCCATTGTATTCGGCAACCATGATATGAATAATTTCGATCCGCGCTGGGGATGGCTGGCGTTAACAGAAATGTTTTTATTTTTAGGCATCCTGATCCTCGGCCTGGCTTATGTTTGGGTAAAAGGCGACCTCGACTGGATTAAACCCAAACCTATCGTACCAACAACAAATAGCCGGGTCCCTGTTGCACTGTATGAAGAGTTAAATATAGCACAAAGTGCCTACAAGGTAAAAGAATTTACCCTGGACGCCAAGCCAGCTGAACCGGAAACTGATACTGCAACTGCTACAACAGCGCCTCCTATAAGAAAACCTATGTTTAAACCGACTTTTAAAAAGCCCGAAAATGAGC
Source organism: Sphingobacteriales bacterium (assembly GCA_044448725.1). Taxonomy (GTDB): domain Bacteria; phylum Bacteroidota; class Bacteroidia; order Sphingobacteriales; family Sphingobacteriaceae; genus Mucilaginibacter. Next base: position 5,699 of record JBIOHE010000201.1, read on the forward strand.
AGTGATATGAATGATAACGGCGGTGTGGTAGTCACCAAAATGAACGACCTGCTCAACTGGGCGCGATTGTCTTCCTTATGGCCTTTGAGTTTTGGTATTGCATGCTGCGCCATTGAAATGATGGGCGCTTTTGCAAGCACTTATGACCTCGACCGCTATGGGGTTTTCCCGCGCCCCTCTGCCCGGCAGGCGGATGTGCTCATTATTGCCGGTACGGTTACCTTTAAAATGGCCGAACGCATCAAGCGCCTGTACGAACAAATGCCCGAACCAAAATATGTGATCTCGATGGGTTCATGCTCCAACTGCGGCGGTCCTTACTGGCAGCATGGCTACCACGTAGTAAAAGGTGTTGACCGGGTGATTCCGGTTGATATTTATGTGCAGGGATGTCCGCCCCGCCCCGAATCGCTGATTGGCGCCATACTGGAACTGCAAAAGAAAATTGAAGGGGAAAGATTGGTTGGGGCCTGAAAATTGGCTCTTTGACGATTGATATGGGTATGTAATTCAAAATCTTTAGAAACCATTTTTACGATGATGATAAAACCTCTGTTTTTCAAGCTCAAAAAGAGGCATCGCCTCGATAAATATTGTAGCAACGGATTTTAATCCGTTGAAAAGGTAGCAGTGAAAATATTAAGAACCATAGGTTCGACCCATATAAACAAGACATGCGATAATGAATAAAAATGGATCGTGCCAATGGCACTCGTATTATTGGACTTCATGTTCAATGGGTTAAAACCCATTGCTACAAAATATTTCGAGCCGATGGCTCTTTAAAAGCCAACCAGCAAGACAATCCCGAACGTTGTCATTTGTAGCGACACATCCCATAGGGATGTCAGGTCGGTAGAAAATGTAAAAAAATCATTTTTACGTTCCGTTAGGAACGTTTGGTGGCGGCGCGAAGATTGAATTTGAATTTGCACCAGCGCCGCAAATCAACTTCCCCGTTAAACATCGTTGTATTTTGCCTGTGGCGACAATGGCAAAGGAAAAAAGAAATTAAAAATCATACCTTTAATAACCTTAAAATTAAAATACCATTATTCACTATCTTGCCAGTGCTATGAAAAAAACATTTTTCTATTTTATTCTTCTGATCAGCACCTTTACCTTCACAGCTAAGGCTCAATCTACCGGTGCAAAAAAGGATAATTTCCCGAAGGGCACAACCGTCTATGAAAACATACCATACGCCAATGATACCCTAAAAAAGCACCTGCTGGATATTTACCTGCCGCCTGTTAAAAAATTAAGTTATCCTTTGATTGTATGGATACATGGCGGCGCATGGATGCTGAACGACAAATATGCCGACATGGGCTATATGACCAATACCCTCAAATTATTTATGGATAAGGGCTATGCCGTAGCATCTGTTGATTACCGTTACAGCACTACCGCCCCATTCCCGGCGCAGATCCAGGACTGTAACCAGGCTATTGAGTTTCTGTACGAAAACGCGGCCCAGTATAATATCGACGATAGCCGGATAGCACTGATCGGATTTTCGGCGGGCGGGCATTTGGCTTCGCTGGTGGGCTTATCAAACAATAATCATGTAAAAGCCTTTTATCCTAAAGGTAAAGAACCAAAATTTAAAATAAACCTTGTTTTGGATTTTTATGGCCCGTCCGACTTTTTAACGCTTAAAGGTAATGACAATAAAGATCCGAAAAATCCCGTCACTTTATTGCTTGGCGCCATGGCAACGGAGCGCCCCGACCTGGCAAAAAAGGCGAGTCCTGTTACCTATATCGACAAAAATGACCCGCCGTTTTTAATCGTTCAGGGTGAAAAAGATGAATCCGTAAATCCCGATCAATCCATTTTATTAAGTGAGCGTTTAAAGAAGGCAGGGGTAAAAAATGATCTGATTATTGTGCCCGGCGCGCCGCATTACGGGCCAATGTTTGATGCTGATTTTATCCGTGCCCGCATCCTGGATTTTTTGAATGAGTATATGAAATAGCTGTCATAGAAATCGAAGTTTTGAAACGGCGCAGCCCTCAACGAGGCCATTAAAAAACAAATTATCCCGAGTTAAACTTCGTAAGTCTTCGTAAGTCTATGAATCCGGCCCTTTATTTATTTTGTTAAAACGGCGTCAAGGCCTATTGCTACGCCATTGGTGCCTAACAAATCAAATGCAATAACCTTGGCCTTATTCCCCTGGCTGTCGGTAAAGGTGAGGTGTTTGTCAGTTACCGAAAGGGTAAGCGTTTTACCATCCAGTGTAGTTAAGGTTGGTGTTCCGCTGCCAAGTAATTTAATTAATGCTGCTTTGTCGTAGGTGCCGCTGATTACATGACCTTTAAAAACGGCGGCCAGTTTTACAGGGTCGGCAAATAAGCTATCGAGCTTGCCTGATGCCAGGTTACTGAAAGCCGTATTACTTGGCGCCAGAATGGTATAAGGGCCGGCGCTTTTTAAAGTGGCGCCCAAACCGGCCGCTCTTATAGCGATAGCCGATGCATCATAATCAGAGTTTCCCGACAGGGTAGCCATTATATCACCTGCGGGCGCTGTAGTTGTAGTTTGGGCAAATAAATTGTTTGACGAAAGGGCTATAGCACATACTGCTATTACTGATAAAA
>JBIOHE010000202.1:0-8184 GCA_044448725.1 Sphingobacteriales bacterium
GCGAAAAAAATCGCACGACTACAGAAGGAGTTAGCTAAGTATGGATATAATATTCAAAAAGCAGCTTGACTATGAGTGTCTTACAAAGGCGTCATTATAAACGCAGTGAAGGATCTTCTACGCCTTGCATGTAGCCGACTTATCGCTTCAAGATCCTTCACTGCGTTCAGGATGACAGGTGGGTGGTTAAAGCCACTCAACTAATTCCCTGCCGATACGCTCATAAACTCATTAATAGCTTCCAGGTAATGGCAGCCCTGCTGGTTTTGGGAACGCATTTTAAAGGCAACGTTGCTGATCACTTTTTGAATTTTTCGTTCGGCATTCATTACCGGACAGCCTTTGCCCCCATTGGGAAAGGTGATTTTAAGCAGGGTATGTATCTCAATGAGTTTACCCTTTATGGCATTAAGCGCAGGGGCATTTTTACGCATCTGGTACCATTCCATATAATCGGCTATCTGTGCTGCAATGATGGCTTTTGCTTTAGGCGTCTCTGCTTCTCTCCTTTGCAGGGTTTCATCTTTTAGTTTTGAAAGTTCATCCACATTCACCAAAGTAATGCCGGGCAATTCCTTTACCGCTGCGTCCACATTATTCGGAACAGAAAGGTCAACGATTAATTTGGAGCCCTTGTTCTCCAGCTGCGATTTGAAAATTGTGGGCTGGTCGGCGTTGGTAGCAGTAAGTATAATATCCGAATTGGCAATATGATAATCAAGGTCGCCCAAAAGTGCCGATTTCAAATTCAGTTCCGCTGCCAGTTCGGCTGCTTTATCTTCCGAACGGTTAATCAGGGTGATATTTGTGGTACCTAAATAATCAACCAGGTTTTTGCAGGTATTACGCCCGATTTTGCCTGTACCGATCAGCAATATTTTTTTATCCGCGTTAATTTCAAAGTTCTCTTTGATGTATTGCACGGCAGCAAAAGAAACAGAAACTGTTCCGCCGCTTAACGCGGTATCATTTTTTATTGTTTTTGATGATTGAAGTACGCAATTTACCATGCGCTCTAAAAAACAATTTATAAAACCACGTTCTTTTGAAAATTTAACAGCAGCCTTCAGTTGCCCGATTATTTCATAGTCGCCCAATATTTGTGAATCCAAACCGGCGCCTACATTAAACAAATGTTCTACCGCAGCTTCGCCCTTTTTAATATAAGCCAGGCGGGTAAAAGTATTTTTGTCGCCGGTTGTTTGGGTGCACAACAGGTCGATGAGCTCGCCTGCATATTCTGCAAACCCGTAAATTTCGGTACGGTTGCAGGTAGAAAGGATAAATAAAGCGTCTGATTTATAAGCCGGGGCTAAATTCAGGATATTCTCATACTGATCGTTGTTGATGGAAAATTGTCCCCTGGTGGCGGCATCGGTTTTTTTATAATTAACCCCTGCAACAAAGAAGTTCGAAATATCAACAGGCTTGTTTATGTTTATTTCCATATTTGATCAATTCGGTATTAACCTTTATTTGTTTGTTTAATCCGTTCCTGAATTATAATGGGACCAAATTACCGTGGTTTTAATGAAGTTTTGATGATAGCTGACACAGCGAAAAATGATAAAGATCATTTTTATTTTGCATTTTGTGTATCGGGGATACTGAAATCATTTGGCTCTATAACGCTTTGTATAGATAAAAGAATTAATTATTGAGTTTTTTTAACACGGAGATACAAAGAAGGCACGGAGTTCACGGAGGGGTAATTTTTTATTTCACTGGTTGTTAAATAGTTGAAAATGATCGTTTTGAAATTAAAAAACTTAGTGTTCTCTGTGTCACTCTGCATCTTTGCGGTAAAATTACCCACATTATTCATCGTAAAGCCATTTCATTGTAATTGCCCACCCAAAACGTGATAGAGCCAATTATCTGTTATTTATTCATTTGCGGAGAAAATATCTGTTTAAATTTTCTAAATTTAGCCAACCAACCTGCAACCAATTATTATTATGGAAGATGAATACATTTTAGCTTTAGACCAGGGCACTACCAGTTCGCGGGCTATCGTTTTTGATCACACGGGGCACATCAGATCTGTCGCCCAAAAAGAATTTACGCAAATTTTCCCGCAGCCGGGTTGGGTTGAACATGATCCGAATGAAATCTGGTCAACGCAAGCCGGAGTCGCTGCCGAAGCCACTGTTAAGATCGGGATTAACGGCAAAAATATCAGGGCGATAGGTATCACCAACCAGCGCGAAACCACCATTGTATGGAACCGGGAAACGGGCGTACCTGTTTACAACGCCATAGTTTGGCAGGACAGGCGTACCGCCGCATATTGTGATAAATTAAAAACCGAAGGTTTAACGGAACCAATCCGTGCCAAAACGGGTTTAATCATCGACGCCTATTTTTCCGCATCAAAAATAAACTGGATACTAAACAACGTTGAAGGTGCAAAAGAACTGGCCGATGCCGGTAAACTGGCCTTTGGCACAGTGGATAGCTGGCTGGTATGGAAATTTACACGCGGCAAGGTGCATGTTACCGATGTAACCAACGCCAGCCGCACCATGTTGTATAATATACAAACGCTGGAATGGGATGACGAATTATTGCAAATATTCGGCGTACCCAAAAGCATGCTGCCGGAGGTGAAGCAGTCGAGCGAGGTTTATGGGGAGACTGATACCACTATTTTTGCTTCGAAAATACCTATAGCGGGTATAGCAGGCGATCAGCAGGCAGCCTTATTCGGGCAGATGTGTATTGATAAGGCCATGGTTAAAAATACTTATGGAACAGGTTGCTTTATGCTGATGAATATCGGCGATAAGTTTATCGCCTCCAAAAATAATTTGCTGACCACCATTGCCTGGAAAATCAACGGAAAAATCCAGTACGCTTTTGAAGGCAGTATATTTATAGGCGGGGCAGTAGTACAATGGCTCCGCGATGGCCTGGGGATTATAAAAACTTCGGCCGAAGTTGAATTGCTTGCTTTGGATGTTAACGATACCGGAGGGGTTTATTTTGTACCCGCCTTTGCCGGCCTCGGGGCGCCATACTGGGACCCGGACGCCAGGGGAACGATTGTCGGTTTAACCCGGGGAACTAACGCGGGCCATATCGCGCGGGCTGCTATCGAAGCCATTGCCTATCAAACCGTAGATGTTTTAAAAGCCATGGAAGCAGATGCGGGAATGAAGATAAAGGAACTGCGCGTTGACGGCGGTGCTACTGCCAATAACCTGCTGATGCAGTTCCAGGCCGACCTGCTGAATTGCAGGGTAATAAGACCAAAAATTGTGGAAACAACCGCCCTTGGCGCAGCATATCTGGCCGGACTCGCCGTAGGATACTGGAAAGATGTAGAAGAGATCCAGCATCAATGGCAATCGGAAAGGAATTTCAACCCTGTTGCCAATCCCGAAGAATTACAAAAAGCCATGGCAGGCTGGAAACGAGCTGTTTATGCTGCGCAAGCCTGGTCGGGGAAGGCTTAAAAAGAGTGTCATTTCGACGAGGAACGAGGAGAAAACTTATACGCCAGAAATAGCGGACTATGCAAGTCGTATAAGGTCTCTCTCTATCGTTCGAGATGACATTGATTTATAACAATTCAAACTAAATCTCAAAAAATATGTCACCATTTATGGCCGAAATGATCGGCACCATGTTACTGATACTTTTAGGCGACGGCGTAGTTGCCAACGTTTTATTGAATGATACCAAAGGGAATAACGGCGGGTGGATGGTGATTACCACCGCCTGGGGCCTTGCTGTTTACGTAGGCGTGGTAGTCGCCGGGCCATACAGCGGCGCCCATCTTAACCCTGCGGTTACTATCGGGCTAGCCATCGCGGGTAAATTTGCCTGGGCAAGTGTGCTGCCCTATATTGTTGCTCAAATGCTTGGCGCATTTTTAGGGGCTTTGCTGGTTTGGCTAATGTACTACAATCATTTTCAGCGGGATAACAAACCTGATTCTATTTTGGCTGTTTTTTGCACCGGCCCGGCTATCCGTAATTATGCTTCCAATATCATCAGCGAGATCATCGGGGCATTTGTGCTGGTGTTTACCGTGTTCTACATAGCCGGGGCGCAAATTACACCGACTAAAACGCCTATAGGTTTGGGGTCAATCGGGGCTTTACCGGTTGCTTTATTAGTATGGGTGATCGGCCTTTCCCTTGGCGGGACTACCGGCTACGCCATTAACCCCGCCCGCGACCTGGGCCCAAGGATCATTCATTTTATTGTACCCATTAAAAGTAAAGGAACCAGCGATTGGTCGTATGCCTGGATACCTGTGTTGGGTCCTATCGCCGGTGCGGCTATAGCGGCGGTTTTGTATATGCAGTTGAAATGATTTGCTATCAGACGCTAATAGTAATAAATTTTCCGGACGGTAACCGAATACGATGAAATTTTGGCGCCCTGCCTGTTGTGCCAGTTACCTGCACTGTTTTTCTTTTGCCAGTTCCCCACCCAGTCAAAGTTTTCATAAGTGAAATTATTTTCGGCGTCCATTACCCCATTTGGCGTGTACCTGCGCCGCTGTGCCTCATCGCCTGCATCATTGCAGCTAAATGTCCACTTCACCCGCATGGTATCTTCCTTTGCACGCCAATAGTCCATCTCAACCTTATTGCCCTTATCATCGTACTTATAAATATTTCTATATCTAAGGGTATCACCCCTATAGAACACATCTGCCTCAACCATATTATTTTTATCGTCATACTTGTACAACGATTTGTCAGATGTTTTATCAGCAATAGAGTTGCTGTTTGATTCTACCTGGTTTCCTCTTTCATCATATTTAAAAAAAATCGTGGATTCAAGTGAGCCATCTTTAGTAAAATGATCCTCCTCGGTTTCTTCATTTTTTCCGTTATATTTTTTAACCCATTTAGATATCATCAAACCATCCTTGCCAAAATAAGAATCTTCTGTTTCATTGCCTTTTTCATCAAATAAATCAATAAACGTAGTGTGGGGCGCCAATGTATCTATTTTACCATCAACTGGATTGCCATCGAATAAACCCGTTTCAATCCTTTTAACCCTGCCTTTTAAATGCTGTTCAGAAAGGCTATTTTTAACTGATTGGGCAATACCTAATTGCACGCATAACAAGAAGGAAAGTATGAAAGGGAGCTTTTTCATGGTTTATAATTTATTAAAGGTAAGAAATTACAATGGCTCAGATGACAAATTTTCGGACTTGTTTAAGTTTTATTTAGGGTTCCGTATAGGCAAATACAGTGAGGTTTTATCAGTAAGATCAGCGTGGATATTGCAATGGTGTCAGAAAATATTTTGAACGATTAATTGAAATATTTTATTTCTCTTTCAGTAATCAATTGAATTTCAAAATCAGGTTCGGTTATTTTGATATTGGCATTAAATTCCCTCATTAAATATGCGGTGGTGGCTGCCATTCCCCGGGGCGTTTCCACGGCAGTCCTGATAAGCCAGTTTCCGTACTTATCATATTTAACATACGTAGTTTCATCGCATACCGACAAATCGGTTTTGTTCACCACTTGCTCTTTCGTTAACTGACCTGATGTATCGTATGCATATAATATTTTACTATTAAAATCACTTACATTATCGACTTCCGTCTTCTGATTCTTTTCATTATAAAAAGTGGTTTCGGGCCAGTCTTTGTGGCCTTTAAAATCATAATGGTCTCGTTCAATTTCATTACCATTGTTATTGTACTTAAAGACCGTTCTGTATACAACAGATGTTGAAGGGAGAGCATATTGAACTGCTTCAATCAGTCTTTTTTGATTGTCATATTTTAAAATAAGCTTATTCACCTGTTTACCTTTAAAGTTAAATTGGTTTATTATTATGATATCCTTTTTTTTGTATTGGTAAACTGCCTTACTGGTAATCATTCCGTTAGGGCTGTATAGAATTTCGACAAGCAAATTACCATTACGGTCATATTGAAAAATGGCTTTGGTGCGCTTTCCAGATGTATCTTTATTCATTTCGTAAGCATATTCTGTCAATACTTTGACAGGCCCCTTCAAACCTAATTCTTTTAGATTCGATGCGGTCTCAGGCGCAATTAAAGTTTGAGCACTTGTTAATTGCACAAAACAAATAATAACTACAATCAATGATAATCTTTTCATAACTACAACAACTCCGTCGCCAAATTAGCCAATTCGCTCCGCTCCCCTTTTTGAAGTGTAATGTGGGCGTAAAGCGGGTGCCCTTTAGCTTTGTCAATCAGGTAAGATAGCCCATTACTTTCGGCATCCAGATACGGGGTATCAATCTGGTAAATATCGCCTGTGAAAACAAACTTGCTGTTTTCGCCTGCGCGTGATATAATGGTTTTTACCTCGTGGGGGGTTAGGTTTTGGGCCTCATCTACGATAAAGAATATTTTGCTTAGGGTGCGACCGCGTATAAAGGCCAGCGGGGCAATGGATATTTTTTCGTTGGTTACCAGTTCGTCAATTTTGGCCTGCATTTTTTCATCATCGGCAAACTGGTCTTTTATAAATTTAAGGTTATCCCAAATCGGCGCCATATAAGGGTCGATCTTTGATTTAATATCGCCGGGTAAAAACCCTATGTCCTTATTGCTCAAGGGGACAATGGGCCTGGTCACAAAAATCTGCCTGAAGTTTTTCCGTTGCTCCAGCGCACCTGCCAGCGCCAGCAAGGTTTTCCCGGTGCCTGCGTTGCCCTGAATGGTCACCAGTTTAATATCGGGATGCAGCAGGGCGTGAATAGCAAAAGCCTGCTCCATATTTCTGGGGAAAATATTAAATATGGGTTGTTCGGTTACTTTTTCCAGTTCGGCTTTTTGCGAATTATAAAATACCGATACCGATGCTTTTTTGCTGTTTAAGGTATAGAAATGGTTACTGGTATGCGGCTGCATCTCAAAACTATCCCCTGATAATATTTCCTGCTTATTTAACTGTGCAATCAGTTTCTCCGGGACCTTATCCAAAGTAGTCTCGCCGGTGTATAATTTATCAAGGTTTTTAATTTTACCCGTTTCGTAGTCCTCCGCATGAAGGCTTAATGCTTTGGCCTTTAAACGCAGACAAATATCTTTTGAAACCAGGACAATTTTTTTGTCAGGGTTTTCTTCCTGCAAACTTAAAGCGGCATTTAAAATACGGTTATCCACCTTATCCGAACCAAAAACAGCTTCGGCATCCATGGCAACGGATTTTGTATCCATAATCACCTTGAAATTTCCTTTGCTTGTTCCGGTTAATGGCCGCCATGCGTTGATAAGATGGTTATGCGAAAGATCATCCATCAGCCTGATAAAGCTGCGGGCTTCGAAATTGCGGGTATCGTTGCCGCTTTTCATATTGTCAAGCTCTTCCAGTACCTGGATAGGTATGGCTACGTCGTGTTCCTCGAAATTCTCAAAGGCGTTATGATCGTATAAGATCACCGAGGTATCTAAAATAAATATTTTTGGCCTTCCGTTCTGCTTGCTTTTGCCTTCCTTACTCATGTGCGTCTAAATTAGCTATTTTCGGGCGGGCAGGAAAATAGAATTCAAAATTGACGATACAAAACACCCTAAAAAGCGAAAACGGAAGCCTCTTCTTGCGATTCGACTTCCGTTTCCTGACTCTCTGACTAACCGTGGTTATTCAGAAAGCACCAAGTTTTGTGTAAATTAACCGATCTGCTATTCTGTTGCCCTTGCGGACATTGATCCTTTCAGTTCATTAGCGGTATCTGCTCTTCTCCGTAAAAAATTGCAGCCCTTCTAATACCTCTTTTAATCAGCCTTCATTTTCCGTGGCTTTCGCCCTTTTTGTTTCAGGTAACTCAGGCACTTCTTTGATCTTTAACTCGCCCGGGGGTTCGTCCGATTCATTTCTGTAATCCTGTAAGGTTGTCAAAGTACGTCGTTCTTGATGATTCTAATATAGGGCGTGTTTGAACATTTGTCAAGGTTTTTTTTTATTTTTTATTAACAGGTTTTTAACATTTTTATACCATACTTTCCATGATCGATCCATAGCTGTTTCGGGTATTATTCTGTCGTTTTCAGGGGGTTATTAACATAATAGTTATGCACAAAAAGTGCTGAAAGTTGTCATTTAAAGGCCTGCTGAAATTCCCAAAATATGGAATTATAAATATTATTTTAAAAAATGCCGCTAAAATACCAGGTTAAAATCGCCTTTTTTTTTATAAAAAGCTTACCTTTTGCCTTAATAC
>JBIOHE010000203.1:0-8138 GCA_044448725.1 Sphingobacteriales bacterium
GACTACTTTAAAAAAGAAGCTATCGCCTGGAGTTGGGAACTGCTAACTGAAGTTTATAAAATTGATATCGACCGCCTGTATGTCACCGTTTTTGAGGGCGACGAAAAAGAAGGCCTTCCAAAAGACCAGGAAGCTTACGATTACTGGAAACAATTTTTGCCGGAAGACCGCATATTGTTGGGTAATAAGAAAGATAATTTTTGGGAAATGGGCGAAACCGGCCCCTGCGGCCCATGTTCTGAGATTCATTACGACAGCCGTGTGGAAAGCGACAGGTTAAAGGTTAAAGGCGCAACCCTGGTAAATGCTGACGATCCGAATGTTATTGAGATATGGAACAACGTATTTATGCAGTTCAACCGCCTGAAAGATGGTTCGTTACAGCCATTACCTGCCAAGCACGTGGATACGGGGATGGGCTTTGAACGGCTGGTAAGGGTATTGCAGGGTAAAACCTCCAATTATGATACTGATGTTTTTCAGCCCATGATCCAGTTTATTGCAAACAGAAGTCAAAAGGAATATAAAAGCGATGCAACCCCTGGCAACGAGGGCTGGAATGATGCTGTAGCCATGCGCGTAATGGCCGATCATATCCGTGCCATCAGCTTTGCCATTGCCGATGGGCAATTACCGTCTAATAATAAAGCGGGCTATGTGATTCGTCGTATTTTACGCAGGGCGGTAAGGTATTCATATCAGCACTTAGGTTTTAAAGAACCCTTTCTAAACGAGTTGGTTCCACTATTGGCGGGACAATTTAAAGGTGTGTTTAACGAACTGTATAGCCAATGGAATTTTGTGCAAAAGGTGGTTTTGGAAGAGGAAGCTGCATTTTTGAGGACTTTAGATAAAGGCATACGACTCTTTGAACAACGGAGTTATCGTATAAATACGAATTTACGTGAAATTGAGGAAGCAAAGAAGGAGCATGGTTTCGACAAGGAAGAATTTGTTGAACATTCACTGGCCATTTTTGATGTTACTTTTATTGATGGGAATAGTTTTTTTGGCGAAGAGGACTTGAAATTAATGGAAATTGAGCTTGGAAAGACTATGTCAATTGAGGAAGCGTTTGCTAAAATAAACCAATTTGCAAAAACTATTCCTGGTGATTTTGCTTTTTTACTTTCGGATACTTACGGCTTTCCTTTGGATTTAACAGAATTAATGGCTCGGGAAAAAGGGTTGACCGTAGATATTGAAGGTTTCGAAAAAGCTCTCCAAGCCCAAAAAACCCGCTCCCGCGCCGCCACCGCTATTGATACCGGCGATTGGGTAATTTTAAAAGACGATGATGCCGTTGAATTTACAGGCTATGATGAAACGGAAACCATTGCCCATATTGTAAAATACCGCAAAGTAACGGCAAAAGGAAAAGAACAATACCAGATTGTACTGGATAAAACGCCTTTTTATGCCGAAAGTGGCGGGCAGGTAGGGGATAAAGGCGAACTGGTTTTCCCCGATGGTGAAGTTATCGAAGTAACCGATACCAAAAAAGAGAACGGCCTGATCGTTCATTTTACAGATACCCTGCCAAATACCGCAGATGATGCCTTAACAGCTATTGTTAACCCAAGGCTGCGTACCAGTACCGAAAATAACCACAGCGCCACACATCTATTGCATGCCGCTATGAAACAGGTTTTAGGCACGCACGTAAACCAAAAAGGGTCATTGGTGAATGCTGATTACCTGCGGTTCGACTTTTCGCATTTCGCTAAGGTAACGGATGATGAGCTTGCACAGATCGAAGCTATCGTTAATGAAAAAATAAGAGAAAATATTTACCTGAAAGAAGAACGCATGGTAGCTTACCAGGAAGCCATCAGCAGCGGCGTAACCGCACTGTTTGGTGAAAAATATGGAGAGTATGTGCGGGTAATAACTTTTGACGATGAGTTCTCCAAAGAGCTTTGCGGAGGTACCCATGTAAAAGCAACCGGACAGATAGGTTTCTTTAAAATTATAGCTGAAAGCGCTGTAGCCGCCGGGGTACGCCGGATTGAGGCAATTACCGGTATTGCGGCCGAAGATTATATCAACGAGCAAAGCAAACTGGTAAACCAGTTAAAAGAGCTGCTGAAAAATCCGAAAGATATTTCAAAAAGCGTGGAAAGCCTGCTGGATGAAAATAACCGCCTGAAAAAGGAAATTGAAAAAAGCATCCTCGAAAAATCGTCGGGCTTAAAAGATGAACTGGCTAAAAAAGTGGAATTGATAAACGGGATCAGTTTTATTGCGCAAAAGGTACAATTGCCAAACGCTGACGCCGTTAAGAACCTGGCTTATCAGCTAAAAGATATTGTGCCCAACCTTTTTCTGGTGCTTGCCGCAGATATTGACGGTAAACCGGGTATAACCGTAATGATAGCCGAGAACCTGGTAAAAGAGAAAAACCTTAATGCCGGGACAATAGTGCGCGAGTTGGCTAAGGAAATCAAAGGCGGCGGCGGCGGTCAGAAGTTTTTTGCTACCGCGGGCGGGAGTGATGTAAGCGGGATAGAGAAGGCGCTGGAAAAGGCGAAAGCGTTTGTACCCGGCGCGTAATAAACATACCCAACCGTCATGCCGCCCGCCTTTTTTGGCGGATCGGCACCCCACAGACAGGTAGGCGAGGGACAAGTGGACAATGTTGCGTTTAACGCGCAGGATAGTTTGCGGGCATAGCGTTCACTTAGCATGTGGGGTGCTGAAACAAGTTCAGCATGACTTTTATTTTTATTTAAACGGAAAGAATTGACAAATTTCAAAAGTTGTCGTTTCTGCATATCATCTAATCACATTAATAATTTTATATTTGGCCTGCAATAAAGGCTGACAGGCAGCTTGTTTTATATATGACAAATCTTTCAGAAGGGATAAGTGACAAATACGAATTAGTAGTCGGTTTAGAGGTACACGCGCAGTTATCCACTTTAAGTAAATCGTTTTCCTCCGATTCGGCTGCTTTTGGCGGCGGGCCTAACCAGCATATCAGCCCAATATCTTTGGGTCATCCGGGTACATTGCCGCGCATCAATAAAAAAATGGTGGAATATGCGGTGAAAATGGGTTTGGCGTGTAACAGTACCATAAGCCTCACCAATACCTTTGCCCGTAAAAATTATTTTTACGCTGATCTGCCTAAAGGTTACCAGATCACCCAGGACCAACTGCCGGTATGTGTAGGCGGTTCTGTGCTTGTGCGCCTTTCTGATGGCACTTCAAAAAATATCGCTATCCATCATATCCACATGGAAGAGGATGCAGGCAAAAGCATGCACGACCAGCACCATGAAGATTCACTGATCGACCTCAACAGGGCAGGGGTGCCCTTAATTGAAATTGTGAGCGAGCCTGATCTGCGCAGCAGCGAAGAAGCCGCCCATTTCTTAACTGAAATAAGGAAACTGGTACGTTATCTGGAGATTTGTGACGGTAATATGGAAGAAGGCAGTATGCGTTGCGATGCCAATATTTCAGTCCGGCTAAAAGGCCAAACCACTTACGGCAATCGCTGCGAAGTGAAAAACCTCAACTCCATACATAATGTAAAACATGCTATTGAGCATGAATTTATACGCCAGGTTAACATTATTGAAAATGGCGGTCATATCGATCAGAATACGTTGAATTTTAATGCAGATACCGGGGAAACCTCGGTATTGCGGTCGAAGGAAATGGCCAACGATTACCGTTATTTCCCTGAACCCGATCTTACGCCGATAGTTTTAAACCAGGAATATCTTAATAAAATACGCAGCGCCATGCCTGCCCTGCCAAATAAGCTTTATACTAAATATACCACTCAAATAGGCTTATCCGATTATGATGCCGGGGTTATTACTTCCGACAGGGAGTTCGCTATGTATTTTGAAGAACTGATAAAATATACGGAGCATTATAAAGCAGCAGCCAATTGGCTTATGGGCACGGTAAAATCGTATCTGAACGAGAATGGCCTGCACCTGCATAATTTCGGGTTAAAACCCGAAACCTTAGCCGGGGTTATCAAACTGGTGGATTCGGGAAAGGTTAATAATACATCAGCCGCCCATAAATTGTTCCCTGCTTTGTTAAAGAACGGTAATAAAAATGCCGAAGAGATGGCAATTGAGTTAAACCTGCTTATAATTGCCGATAATAATGATGTAAGCCAGTTTATTCACAGCGCCATTGCCAAATATCCTGATAAGGTGAAGGAATATAAAAATGGTAAAAAAGGGGTTTTAGGTTTATTTATGGGCGAAATAATGAAGAGTTCAAAAGGTAAAATAGACCCGAAAAAAACCAACCAGTTGTTAATTGAAGAATTAGAGTCAATGTAGAGATTAGTGATTAGAGATTAGTTGATTAGAGGTTAGTTAAGTCCTGTATTAAGGTAAATAAATTTTGCTTCTAATCTCTAACCTCCAATCACTAACTTCCATTACTAACCAAAATATCTATGAAAAAGTATATCATATTCACGGCATTTATTTCTCTGTCTTTATTCCTTTTTTCATGTAAAGACAATAGCGCGTTTACCATTGATGGTACCATAACTAACCCGGGCAGTTTAAAGAAAATATACCTGCTCGAAGCTGACACCACGCAGCTCACAGTTGTGGACTCCACCAATTTAGGGGAAGATGGCAGGTTTCAGTTTAAACATGCTGCACCTTATGCCAATCTTTTCAAAATCCGGGTAGGAGGGAGCGTATTTGACATGATCGCAAAAAACGGCGACGCTATTGACTTTTCAACAAATGTTACTGATAACGCGCATGCTTACCAGATAACAGGTTCCGCTGAATCGGATAAGATCAAGGAGTTTAACAAGATCAGCAACTTTTTTGTTGATAAAAGTTCAAAAATTAATGAAGAATATCAGCAGAAGGCACAGGCAATCGGTAAGGAGTCGGATTCGTTAATAAAAATATACAGGCCGATTTTTCAAAAGAACTTTGATGCGTATAGCGTAGAGATATTAAAATTCATAAACGCAAACAAGAGTTCTCTTGCGGCCTTTTACGCGGCTACTTCCCTTGATGAAGCAAAATACGAACCACAGCTGATCGCTTATGCAGCTTCAATTAAAGATAATTTTAAAGATAACCCTTCGGTACTGCGTTTTATTGCCCAAATGAAGGCCATTGAACCTATATCTGTCGGGCATAAAGCGCCTGAATTTACTATTGACGGTATTGACGGCAAGCCGGTAAAATTGTCGGATTACAAGGGTAAATATGTTTTGCTCGATTTCTGGGCCTCCTGGTGCGGGCCATGCAGACAGGAAAATCCCAATGTGGTTAAACTATATGCCGTTTATCAGCCGTTGGGCCTTAATATTTTAGGCATTTCTTTAGATACCGATAAAGGCGCCTGGATGCAGGCCGTAGGCAACGATAAACTATCATGGAAACATGGTTCGGATCTTAAAACCTTCGAGGGGCCGGTTGAAAAGTTATTCCATATCGGGCAGATCCCTTCAAATTTTATGATTGACCCGCAGGGTACTATTATTGCAAAAGATATAATGGGAGCTGATCTTGAAGAATTTTTAAACAAAACATTTAATAAGTCTCAACAAATGGTTAAAATAAAGTAACATTTAACAATTTGTTAATATTTGGTTAATGTTTTTATACATTTTTGCGCATACTTTTACGCAAAAATTCAACCTTCATGAGTAACTCTAACAAACAGAAAATTCTTATTGTTGATGATGAGCCGGATATTTTGGAGCTGATTGAATATAATTTGAAAAAGGAAGGCTACCAGGTATTTACCGCCCGTAACGGACAGGAAGCCGTGGCCGAAGCAAAGCGGTCGCTCCCTGATCTCATTGTACTCGACATCATGATGCCAAAAATGGATGGTATTGAAGCATGCCGTATTATGCGTACCATGCCCGAGTTTAAAAATACATTTATGGTTTTTTTAACTGCCCGCAGCGAAGAATACTCGGAAATTGCAGGCTTTAACGTTGGCGCCGATGATTACATAGCCAAGCCTATAAAGCCCCGCGCGCTGGTGAGCCGTATCAACGCCATACTGCGCCGCAACGCCCCTGCCGAAGATGTAACCGAAAATAAGCTTGAAATTGGCGAGCTGGTGATTGACCGCGAAGCTTACCTTGTTTTCCAGAGAGGCGTAAAAGTAGTTTTAGCAAAAAAGGAATTTGAACTGCTTTACCTGCTGGCATCAAAACCCGGCAAGGTTTACACCCGCGAAGTGATATTAAAAAACATCTGGGAAGACTCGGTAGTGGTTACCAACCGTACCATTGACGTTCACATCCGTAAACTCCGCGAAAAACTGGGCGACGATATTGTTGCAACAGTAAAAGGCGTTGGTTACAAGTTTGACGGATAAAAACAGTTTTTTTCTCCTTGTCATGCTGAACGAAGTGAAGCATCTTCTACGCCATCCATATAACCGGCATGCTGCTTCAAGATGTTTCACTACGTTCAGGATGGCAAATTTGCGGACGGCAATCCAAACTGTCCAGCCTTTTTTGCAGCTATAAAGCAAGTTTAATTTAATAACCGTATTTTTGCCGGCTATTAAAAAAATATGAAGCTGCCAAAATTTGCCGACCTGATACTTTTTGAAGATGATGATATTATAGTGGTTAACAAGCCGCCGTTTATCAGTTCGCTGGATGAGCGGGAGGGGGGAGACGTAAATATGCTTCGCCTGGCGAAGGCTTACTCTGCCGACGCGCAGATATGCCACCGGCTCGATAAGGAAACCTCCGGCGCCTTAATAATAGCCAAAAACCCCGAAGCTTACCGAACAGTATCCATGCAGTTTGAAAAACGGCAGGTAAAAAAAGTTTATCATGCCATTATCGACGGTACGCATGTTTTTGAAGACCTGAAAATCGACCTGCCTATTTTAAACGTAGGCAAAGGCAATGTCACCATCAGCAGGCAGGAAGGTAAACGGGCCGAAACCTGGTTTCAATCATTAAAATATTTTAAACATTATACTTTGGTGGAATGCCGGCCGGTAACCGGCCGTATGCACCAGATCCGCATCCACCTGGCCACCCAGCGGGCCTCCATCGCCGGAGACGAAATGTACAAGGGACTGCCGGTTTTTTTATCAAAACTCAAACGTAAATACCATTTAGGTAAAGATCAGGAAGAACAACCCATTATGAAACGCTTTGCCCTGCATGCTTATGAAGTGAGCTTTAAGCTGGTAAACGGTGAGCCAGTGACTATTCATGCGCCTTATCCCAAGGATTTTGAAACGCTGTTAAAATTGCTGGAGAAATTTGATGCGTAGGGTTGGAGATCAAATATTACAACGTAAATTTTTTTTAGAATAGAATATTAGCGTGAACACAGTCTTTGTTTTCTCCTAAAACTTCAAAGTATTTTAAACATTTACAAGTTGTATCCGTATAAATTGAATACAATTTATCAACGATGCATTTCTGTAGCTCCACCGTGCAGAAATGTAAAACAACTGGTTTTAACGATGAAAAAGGGCTGCTTTTATTTAGTGTTTTTTTGCATTGCATTTAATTCAGTCATAGCGCGGTCTTATGTAAAAACCGATACGCTTTCAAATATTCTCCTTATAAAAGATAAGATCCCGAGAGAAAAACAACTTGTCAGGTATTTCATAAATTATTTTAATTCTTCTCCGGTTAATAGTCTTTATGACTCGAAAACTGAAATAATTTCATTTTTAAATAAAAATAATGTTGCCTCAAAGGAGGCGTTAACCTATTTAGTCGAGAGCCTTTACCAGGGGCGGTTATCGCATAACAATGATTCGAAAACGGCGGTCATTAATGCCATTCAGGCTGCCGATAAAAGCAATGACGATTATTTATCATGCACTTTTTTAAATTATCTGGCCTTCAAGCAAACCGAAGAAGGTAACGTTATTGGGGCAGTGTCCAGCTACAGGATGGCCAAAAAGGACGCTATTAAACTGAATGACACAAATTTGCAGATGATAATAGACATCAATATATCCGATGTTTATTATAAAAATAATTTCTATAGCAAATCGTTATTTTTCCTGAACGAGGCAGAAGCCCTTAGCGCCAAATTTTGGCCGGACGACCAGCGGATAAAGAATATTATATACTACAATAAGTCGGAAAACTTTTTCAGGATGAACATGCCGGATTCATTACTGGTTTATAA
>JBIOHE010000204.1:0-8120 GCA_044448725.1 Sphingobacteriales bacterium
CCCTTTAAATGGAATATTTAAACATTATAAACACGATGATAAAAATACGAATAGCATTGGCGGCAATAACATTCTGAGTTTAAATGAAGACGATGAAGGAAATTTATGGGTTGGTGTTGAAAATACAGGTGTTAGTATCCTTAAGAAAGGGACAGACACATTTTATAATTACGAACATGACGACATTGATCGTTACAGCTTAAGCGAAAATTCCATTTATACAATATACCGGGACAGATTAGGTAATATATGGTTAGGCGCTTTCAGCGGAGGGGTTAATCTTTTCAAAAAAAGCACCAAAAACTTCGATTGTTATGCACATAACTCATTGGCTAACAGTTTGTCCAATAATTTTGTACTTGATCTTTACGAAGATGGCAGTCATAATATTTGGGTTGGTACAGATGGTGGGGGATTAAACAAGTTCAGTCCGCAAAATGGCACTTTTATCCATTTTAAAAAAGACCCGTTAAACAAAAATAGTATTTCGGGTAATTATATAGTGGTTGTTAATCAGGACTATGACGGGGACCTGTGGGTTGGTACCTGGGCTGACGGTATCAGCATCCTTAACGCCAAAACACATCGGTACAATTATCTTAAACATGACCCCGCCAATCCGAACAGCCTGGGCGGCAACAATATTTATGCAATTACTTTTACCGGCGATAAAAAAATATGGATCAGTACATTTTTTGCAGGGTTGGACGAGTACGACAAAAAAACAAATAAATTTAACCATTTTCAGTTTAATGCCGACGATCCGCAAAGCTTAGGCAGCGACATGGTATTTTCCATTTTAGAGGATAAAAAGAAAAATTTGTGGATAGGAACAGCAGGAGGGGGCCTTGAACTTTTAAACCGCAAAACAAACAAATTTACGCGGTTTCAACACGATGAGAACCTGAACAGTATCAGCAACAATACGGTGCAGGATATTTTTGAAGACCATAACGGGAACTTATGGTTAAGCACTTTTGATGGTTTGAACCTTTTTAACCCACAAACCCGTAATTTTAAAATTTTCGGCAAAAAAGATGGTTTGCCGGGTGACATTGTTTACGCAGTAAGGGAAGACAATAATAATATGTTATGGATCAGTACTAACAACGGATTATCCGAATACGACCCTCAAACAAACAAATTTAAAAACTTTACTGCTGAAGATGGGCTGCAGGGGAATGAATATAAACCGCATTCGGCATTAAAGGCCGGCAACGGTACATTATATTTTGGCGGCGTAAACGGGTTTAACTCATTTATCCCGGGTCAGATATTAAGACCTGAAGGGTTTTTGCCGCTGGTATTAACAGGGTTTCAGGTATTCAGTAAAACACTTGCTGTCGCAAAAAACCCTGGTGATTCATCCTTGCTAAAGCAAGATATTTCGTACACCAAAAATATGACCTTGTCTTATAAACAATCGGTATTTTCACTGGAGTTTGCCGCGCTTGATTTTGCATCGCGCAATAGAAAAAGCTATGCTTATATACTGGAGGGTTTTGATAAGGAATGGAACTACATAGGGAACAGGAATACCGCTTCTTATACAAATGTTCCGCAGGGAAAGTACACCTTTAAATTAAAATATCAAAATGCCTCCGGTTCATGGTCGCCGGTTACGTCAGAACTTCAGATCACTATCATCCCCCCGTTTTGGTTAACGTGGTGGTTTAAATTATTGGCTTTATTATTTGTAACCGGCAGTGTTTACGGCTTCTTCCGAAACCGTATTGAACAAATAAAAGCACAGAAACTAATTATAGAGAAGCAGGTTGAGGAACGGACCGAAAGCCTGGCAAAAAAGACCATTGAAGAAAGTGAAATGCGCAAGAGCGCTGAGACTGCGTTTGAAAAAGCTGAGAATGCCCATAATGCGCTTGCCAATGCGGCCTTTATACAGGCGCATGAATTAAGAAAGCCTCTTGCTTCAATTATGGGCCTGGTAAACGTTATTAAAGCTTCAGATTATGAATTTGACCCCGAATGTATTTCAAAACTTGAAATATCATGCCAGGAACTCGATGAAAAAATACATGCTGTTCTTGCGCAAATAGAAAAGGAATTTAAGTAACTGTCAGATTAATTTTGGCCCCTGACATCGTAATATTGTTACAGCTTGATATTGCGGAAAAAAGGTAATTTCACTTTTAAATTTAATTATTAATCATGAAGTCATTTTATAAAACAAGCATCTGCTTGTACTTAAGCATCGTTATTTTGTTAATCAGCCTGGGTACAACCGCTTATGCCAGTGCAGCTGAAAAATACTACTACCAGTTGAAAATTTACCACCTTAAGACGCAGTCACAGGAAGACCGTCTCGATCAGTATTTACAAAATGCATATCTGCCTGCTTTGCATAGGATGGGCATCAAAAATGTTGGAGTATTTAAACCCGTTCAGCAAGATACTTCCGGTAAACTGGTGTATGTTTTAACGCCGTTCCGCACCTTCACTCAATTGGAAAATGTGGAAGAAAAGCTGATGAGTGATCAGCAATATGTTACCGACGGTAAAGATTATATCGGCGCTGCCTATAACGATGCCTTTTATACCCGTTTGGAAACAATCGTATTAAAAGCATTCCCCAAAATGCCCGAGCCGGCTGTTCCTGAGTTGTCTGCGAGCAAAACCGATAGGGTTTATGAATTGCGCAGCTACGAAAGCCCTACCGAAGCATATAATGTGAATAAAGTACACATGTTTAATGATGGCAATGAAGTAGCGCTTTTTAAAAGGCTTGGTTTTAATGCAGTTTTTTATGGCGAAGTTTTAGCCGGGAGCCACATGCCCAACCTGATGTATATGACTACCTTTAACAGCAAACAGGATAGGGATAAACATTGGGACACCTTCTCCAACGACCCCGAATGGAAGACATTGGTGGCATTGCCTGAGTATCAGCATAATGTTTCCAAAGCTGATATTTTATTCCTGCATCCTACGGCCTATTCTGATTTTTAAATGCAGCTTGAAAAACGCGAATATGATGCAATAGTAGTCGGTTCCGGTCCGAATGGTCTGGCGGCGGCTATTTTAATGCAGCAAAAGGGCCTGTCTGTTTTACTGATTGAAGGAAAAGAAACCATCGGCGGGGGCCTGCGTTCGGCAGAACTCACTTTGCCTGGTTTTGTACATGATATTTGCTCCGCCGTTCATCCGCTTGCCGTTGCCTCGCCATTTTTTGAAACACTCCCGCTAAGTGATCATGGGCTGGAATATATTTATCCCGGACTTGCCGCCGCGCACCCTCTTGATAATGGGTCAGCTGCCGTTTTAAAAAAAACAGTAGAAGAAACAGCCCATTTATTGGGTGCGGATGAACAGGCTTATATTGACCTGATGCTGCCGATAGTAAAAGACTGGTCTTTGATTGCCCCGGATGTGTTAGGCCCTTTACACTTTCCAAAACATCCGATTGCGATGGCCCGCTTTGGCCTGTCCGCACTAACATCTGCCACCTGGTTATCAAAAAAGTTTAAAACCCCCGAAGCTAAAGCGCTTTTTGCTGGCATGGCTGCACATGCCATACAGCCATTGAGTAATATAACCACCTCCGCAATTGCATTGGTTTTAATGGCCTCTGCACATTTAAAAGGCTGGCCTATTCCTAAAGGAGGATCAAACCAGATCGCCAATGCGCTGGCATCTCATTTCGTATCCCTTGGCGGGAAGATCGAAACCAATTATTATGTGCGGTCGATAGAACAACTGCCATCGGCTCATGCGGTTTTATTTGATGTTACGCCACGGCAGCTGCTGCAAATAGCCGGGCACCGTTTTTCATCACTCTATAAATGGCAACTGGAACGTTACCGTTACGGGATGGGGGTTTTTAAAATAGACTGGGCACTTGATGCACCTATACCATTTACCGCAACCGGCTGTCACGGCGCCGGGACTGTTCATATCGGTAATACCTTTGAAGAAATTGCAGCTTGTGAACAACAAGTATGGAACGGAACAATACCGGAAAAACCTTTTGTGTTACTGTCTCAGCCCAGCGTATTTGATAATTCCCGTGCTCCCCAGGGCAAGCATACAGCATGGGCCTATTGCCATGTACCAAACGGATCAAAAGCAGATATGACGGCTGCCATTGAAAACCAGGTAGAACGTTTTGCCCCCGGGTTTAAAGAAACCATTTTGGCCCGCCACACTATGGATCCCGCCCAAATAGAGGAATACAACCCCAACTACATAGGAGGCGATATTAATGGCGGCGTAATTGATATTGGTCAGTTATTTACCCGGCCGGTATTGCGCTGGTCGCCCTACAAAACATCGGCAAAAGGTATTTATATCTGCTCGTCCTCAACCCCGCCGGGTGGGGGGGTACATGGCATGTGCGGGTATCATGCGGCTAAAAAGGCCCTCAAGGATGTCTTTGACCGTTGATTAAGTTGATTTTTATGATTACGCTGGCTTTATAAAATATTATCTGTGTAATCATAAAAATCAATTTAATCAACGGTTCAGACAAAATAATCCTGTCCAATTCCGAAACTTTTGTCCGATATCGATCACTTTTAAAAAATATAGAAATAGTAAATATCTTATAATCAATAAATTAGTATTGGTACGGCTATTGCAAACCCTATGCAATACACAGTACTATATGGATAAGGAAATTACACAGGAAGTTTCATCTCAAAACAGGAAGAAAGCGATCCTCATTACTATAATAACACTGACCATTCTCGGTGTTATGACATGGCTGCTACGGGTTACGCTCAAATCTTCTGTAAAAAGATTGAACATTACAACCGCCGTGGTTGAAACAGGGAATATTGAGAACACTATCAACGCAACAGGCGAAGTGTTGCCGGAATTTGAAGAGATCTTGACCAGCCCGATCAACGCTTCCATAAAAAATGTTAGCATGGACGCCGGGAATAAAATAAAGGTCGGGCAATCTATTCTTACCCTCGATAAGTCAGCCACCGAAAACGACTATGCCAAACAGAAATTCCAGCTGGAATCAAAACAAAATGAGATCCAAAAACTAAAGCTCGACCTCGACAAAAGTTTCTTCGATATACAATCAAACAATGATATCAAACAATTGCATATCAGCAACCTGGCCGATGCCGTTGAAAATGCCAAACGTCTTTACAATGCCGGTGGCGGAACCCGCGAGGGTATTGAGCAGGCCGAACTGAATTTAAAAGTGGCGCAACTTGAGAAAAAACAAATAGAGAACGAGATAAGGAACAAGCAGAAAACCATGCAGATAGAGATCAAAGAGGCCGAGATCGCATCTGAAATTTTGAAGAATGATTTGAATGCCTTGCAGCATAAATTAGACCTCGCCAATATCGTAGCCACCCGCGCAGGCGTAGTCACTTATGTAAATAAAAATATAGGCGCCAATGTAAAGGAAGGGGAGTCGCTTGCCAGAATCGCCGATTTAAGCAGCTTCAAGGTGCAGGGCAGTATATCAGATAATTCCCTCGACCAGGTGCATGTTGGCCTGCCGGTTATTGTCCTCATTAATGATACCCAATTACGCGGGCATGTGGCAAACGTATCCCCGTCTGTCCAAAACAGTATTATCTCATTTGATATCCAATTGGAAGAGCGCAACAATAAACAGCTTCGCCCAAATATGAAGGTTGATGTTTATTTGGTGACAGCAACGCATAGCCATATCATGCGTGTGGCGAATGGCCCGGCATTTAAGGGGCCAACCCTGCAGGATATATTCGTGTTGAGTAAAGGTAAAGCTGAACGGCGAACAGTGCATATAGGCCTCACCAATTTCGACTATGTGGAAATAAAGGACGGCGTAAAACCCGGCGATGTGGTGATCACGTCGGATATGAGCGGGTTTAAAAATTCGAAAGAGATAGAGGTTAGCGATTAGTTGATTGGAGATTAGAAAAAAATCAGGGAATCATCAAAACATGAAAATCAGGGTTCAAGACAAAAAATTAGCGATGAAATTATTGTATATCATATTGTTTCTTACCATCAGCTACAACGGCTTTTGCACCGGTAATACCGATACCCTTCGGTTTACCCTGCAACAGGTAGTTGAAATGGCAAAGGGCAATTCAATTGCTGCAAAAACGGCCACCACCACCCGCGAAACAAAATACTGGCAATGGCGCACCTACAAATCAAACTATCAGCCGCAGTTATCATTGAGCGGTAATTTGCCGGGTTATAGTAAAACAAGCAGTCCGGTAATACAGCCCGACGGTACTATATTATTTCAATCGATCCATTACGATAATTCGGCGGTAACACTAAATTTCAGCCAGAGCATAACCGCTACAGGCGCTACCATTTACGGAATGACGCAGTTGCAGCGTTTTGATGATTTCGACCGGAATAATATCTTGTATAATGGTACGCCTTATGCTATCGGTTTTAGCCAGCCGCTGGGCCAGTATAACAGCTTAAAATGGGATAATAAGATCCAGCCGCTTTTATACAACGAAAGCATCCAGGCCTATATTGAAGCGCAGGAACAAATTTCAATTAAGGTTACCGGGTATTTTTTCGATCTGTTGCTGGCCCAGGTAAACCTGCAGACTGCGGCAGCTAACTATACCAACACCCAAAAAATTTTAAAAATCGCCGCCTTAAAATTTGACCTCGGAAAGGTATCGAAAAATGAAATTCTGCAATTGCAGCTTGAGCAGTTGAACGCAAAAAAAGCAGTAGGTACCGCAAAGCGCGATATGGAAATAGCCACGTTGAACCTGCGCAGCTATATTGGCCAGGAAGGCGATGATAATATTGTATTGGTAGTGCCCCAAACCATCAGCCGGATGACTGTGAGCGCTGACAGGGTTCTGGCGGAAGCATTTGCAAACAGGTCTGATGCAATAGCATTTGTGAGGCGGGTGGCCGAGGCAAAACGGGATGTAGCAATGGCCCATGGGCAAACCGGGTTAACAGCTACCCTAACGGCGAATTTGGGAACCTCAAATTCCGCCACAAGTATTCCCGGCGTTTACCGCTCACCGCAGAACCAGCAATTACTGGAATTGCAATTTTCAATACCTGTACTTGATTGGGGAAGGTCGAAAGCTAAAATAAAAACAGCGGAAGCCAACCAGCAGCTTACAGAATATTCGGTGGAACAGGACAAACAAACATTTAAACAGCAAATAGTTACCCAGGTATCCCTTTTTAATATGATGAAAGAGCAATTAGCTTACACCGCTGAGGCTGATAGCATCGCATCCGAAAAATACAAAATAGCCAGAGATCGGTATGTGTTAGGCGATTTGAGTATCACCGACCTCAGTATCGCCTTTACAGAAAACGACCAGGCCCAAAGGGATTACGTACAGTCCCTCCGCGATTTCTGGAGCGCCTACTATGAACTGCGGTATCTCTCCTTATTTGACTTTGAAAAAAATGAAAAAATAAAATATAAGTAAAGCAGAAAGCGTAAAGCAAAAAGCCAAACGGTTAAATTAATAATTCAACATTAAAACAAATCAACAATTCACTAAATCACTAAATCAATAATTCAAAATTAACACCATGATACAATTACAAAATATCGAAAAAGTTTACCGCACCAGCACGGTTGAAACGCTGGCATTGAACAGCATTAACCTTGATATTGCCAAAGGCGAGTTTTTATCTATTATGGGTCCGTCGGGCTGCGGTAAAAGCACTTTGCTTAATATTATGGGGCTGCTTGATGCACCTTCAAAGGGCCATATTAAAATTGATGCCCAAAAAACTGATCATTTATCCGATAAACAACTGGCAGCTTTCAGGAACAAAAAATTGGGTTTTATTTTTCAGAGCTACCACCTGATTAATGATTTACAGGTGCTGGATAACGTGGAATTACCCTTGCTGTACCGCACAAGCACCGCTAAAGAAAGAAGGATGCTGGCCACGGAAGCGCTTGAAAAAGTAGGACTGGCCAATCGTGTAAAACATTTTCCCAATCAGCTATCGGGCGGACAAAAACAGCGTGTGGCCATTGCAAGGGCAATAGTAGGTCGTCCTGAAATTATACTGGCCGATGAACCTACAGGAAACCTCGACAGCGCGATGGGACATGAGATCCTCGAAATCCTGCTGCAGCTTAACCAGCGCGATGGTACTACCATAGTGATGGTAACGCATGATGAAAACATGGC
>JBIOHE010000205.1:0-7976 GCA_044448725.1 Sphingobacteriales bacterium
AATCTTATCATTGATATGTTTAAAAAAATACTCCTTTTAACAGCCCCGATAATTTGCCTGTTTTATGCGGCAAACGCTCAAAACGATACCAGCCATTATGATTTGGGCCGGATTTCTGTAAAGAAAGATTTTACGCAAAACATAACGATAAAGGGCAGCGATCTGGAACGGTACCAGTTTTCGAACCTTGCGGATGCCGTTAATGTGTGGTTCTACGGCACTTATAGTAATGCCTCCACCCTCGTTTACGTAATCGACGGCAATATAATTGCGGATGTAAACGCTTACAGTATATACGATATTGATGAGATAACGCTGGTGCAAAGCGCTTTGGCGCAGGTAAGCGGCGTTAGCCCGGGCCAGCAAATGGTGCTGATTAAGCTTAAAACCAACAGGCCAGGCAAACAGGGTATTGAAGCTGCCGGACAAACAAGCATAGTTAACCTGCGTAACCAGGCTAACAATCCCATATCAAAAACCACCAGCAGCTTATATAACCAATATTATTTATCGGGCTATAAAAATTTCGACAAGTTACATTTAGGCCTTTCAGTGGACTATCAGCGGGATGTTTTCCCGGGATTAAACGTACAAAATAACGCCGCATACAGCACTAACACCAATACTTTCAATTCCTTCACCCCGCCTCATTATAACCGGTTTAAACTTAACGGTTACGCTGATGCAACCTTATGGAAGGGAAGCACTATTAACATTGGCGTAAATTACGCACCGCAGGTAAGCAGCTATGCAGCTGATTTTACTACTACTAATCCAAATAATCCAGGATTTACTGACTCGCAAAATGATATGAGTAAGGTAAGCCAGCATCTTTTCAATGCAAACATAGCACTGAAAAGTCAAATCGTTAAGGGGCTGATCAATACACTTTCCACTGCTTACAGTCATTACAATTACATCGAAGGCGACACAGATCTTTTCAATTATATACCTTCATCTGCTAATTCAGCAACCTATTCATTAAACTCCGTTTATAATAAAATGACGAATTTGCTGATTCGGGACAACCTGGTTTACCATCAGCAGTGGGGCGGCTTTAACATCGAACCCGCTGTTAATTTCTTTTACCGCAGTACCCATGATTCGGTAAATTATAAAACAATAAGCGGTTTTGGCACACCAGGCAATTTGGGAAATTCTTCGGCAAACCTTTCTTCTTCATCAAGTTGGTTTTGGTTAAAACACAAACTTTACCTGCTCAGCCCTTCGCTGAACATTTACTACAAGAATATTTTTAACATACAGGCTGGTTTTGTCAGTATCCTGAATGCCCGAAAAGATTTTTCCCAAAATTATAATTTAGAACGTTTGTACCCCTTTCTGACAACATCGGTTAATGCCGGTAAACTAATTGGTCTTGGTAATATCAGTTTACACATTTTTGGCTCCTTTTCGCGGCAAACACAGCTGTTGGACGATGAATATACAAGCTTATCCGGTTTTGGTTCAGCAAACAGCAATAGCAACAGTTTTGTATTAGCCAATACCAGTCCTTATACAAATATTTATGCTTATCCGGGTACCAACCCTTACAGCGCCTATAACAGTTACCAAACGGGAGCCGTGCTGGGGATATTAAAAAACCTGACCCTTAATTACAGCTTTGACTATCGCTTTTACGAAACACTGGGTGAGGTGTATATCCCTTATGGGGCCAACGGTGTAACTACAAGTTTATATTATTTCGCCGATAAGATGATTACCAATCGCATCGGGTTGAATTACGATTTAAATTCAAACGGATTTAACTGGAGAACCGGTTTGAATGCTGCTGAATCAAAAATACAGGTGATAAACAACCAGTTTTATGCCGGCAACTACAATTCAAAATATTTAGGCGCCGGGCACCGCTGGAGCGGTGGATTTACCAACCGTTTTACCTATGAAACTTTTTTCGCCGGGCTTGATGTGCTGTACCAGGCAGGTGAACGTCCATACTCCCTTATTAACTCAGCTTCAGGATCGGCAAATTATGTGGCTCCCTCAAACAACAATTCGTTTTCACTGCAAAACCTTTATGCGGGTAAACAAATTAAAATAACGCGTTTGAAATATGCCGAGGCATTTTTTAGCAGCCGTAATGTTTTACAGAATAAGAGTTCGGACATTACAGATAACCGCAGGTTTTTTGGGGCAGGGTTTAAAGTAGGGTTATAGAACAGATATAAGTGAATGTTAAATTTCAGTAATAAAACCGCTAATTCTTATCTTGAAGTGCTATGAGAATCCTGATCACAGCCCTCCTTTCCCTTATTTTTATAGTTCTTTCAGCTGTTCACATTTACTGGGGATTTGGCGGCAAAAGCGGTGCAGCCGCTTCGGTCCCTGCCAAAGAAAGCGGAAAACCGGTAATGAACCCCGGCAAGATAGATTGCTTTGCTGTAGCGTCCGGGCTTTTTGCCTTTGGTATTTTCGCTTTAATAAAAGCCGGGGTTATTTTATTCGTCCTGCCAAACTGGCTGTCGCAATACGGGCTTTGGGTCATTGCTGCAATATTCCTGCTAAGGGCTATCGGAGAATTTAAATATATTGGTTTTTTTAAGAAGATAAAAACCACAACATTCGGACAGATGGATACTAAATTTTATTCACCGTTGTGCTTACTGATCAGTTTTTTAGGGATAATTTTACAATACCTCAGCTAAACGAATCCCAGAAAATACCTGGTTAAGGCTAATGTCAGTCCTAAACAATAAACCAATAAAAACGTACCTTTACACTGCAAAACGTTCTATCGCTTCCAGCGCCTTGTTTGGGAGAGGAAAGTCCGGGCAACACAGAGCATCCTGCTTCCTAACGGGAAGGCGCCGGCAGCCGGCGACAGCAAGTGCCACAGAAAATAAACCGTCCGGCAGTAATGACGGATAAGGGTGAAAACGTGAGGTAAGAGCTCACGGCTTTTCCGGGCGACCGGGATTGCGGTAAACCTCAGGAGTTGAAAAACCAAATAGGTCCTGAAAGCGGAGCTGCTCGTTTCCGTTCACCGGCCACAATCGGTGACGTCAGGATGGGTAGGTTGATTGAATCCCGATGGCGACATCGGGAGCAGATTAATGATAGAAATAGTCTGCCTTCGGGCGGATTAACAGGACCCGGCTTACAGATTTGCTGCTGTACACCCCTTCCGGTAAAACGGGAGGGGTTTTTTGTGAATTAGTTACGATTTAACTTAATCAGCAACTCAACTAATTCCCCAAAACAATATCTATAAAAAAGTGTTTACTTTTCTATACAATTAGCTATCTTAGCATAAACATTTACACCTGCTGAATTCAAGAACAAAAAATGGCAAAAATTCTTATTATCGATGACGAACGGGCGATACGTAACACACTGCGCGAAATTTTAGAATACGAGGATTATACTGTTGAAGATATAGATAATGGTATTGATGGTTTAGAACTGATACAAAAGAACGATTACGACCTGGTTCTTTGCGATATCAAAATGAACCGGATGGACGGCATGGAAGTACTTACCGAAGGGCTTGCCATTAAACCCGACCTCCCTTTTATAATGATCTCGGGTCATGGAACGGTTGAAACTGCTGTTGAGGCCAGCAAAAAAGGCGCTTTTGACTTTATCTCAAAACCACCCGACCTTAACCGTTTGCTTATTACAGTCCGTAACGCCCTCGACAGGGGAAGCCTGGTTACCCAGGCCAGGGTATTAAAACGCAAGGTTGCGAAAGTACGTTCAATTTTAGGCGAATCACAGGCCATCTTAAAAATAAAAGAAACCATAGACAGGGTTGCCCCTACCGACGCCCGGGTTTTGATTACGGGTGCTAACGGCAGCGGAAAAGAGTTGGTGGCACGCTGGCTGCATGAAAAATCGAATCGTTTAAATGCCCCTTTGATTGAAGTTAACTGTGCTGCTATCCCTTCTGAATTAATTGAAAGCGAACTTTTTGGCCATGAAAAAGGCTCCTTTACCTCTGCTATTAAACAACGTATCGGTAAGTTTGAGTCAGCCAACGGCGGCACCTTGTTTTTGGATGAGATCGGGGATATGAGCCAAAGTACGCAGGCCAAAGTATTACGTGCCCTGCAGGAAAATAAAATAACCCGCGTGGGCGGCGAAAAAGAGATTGAGGTGGATGTACGGGTGGTGGCAGCAACAAATAAGGACCTGTTAAAAGAAATTGAAAATGGTAATTTCCGGTTAGACCTCTATCACCGCCTCAGCGTAATTTTGATCCACGTACCGCCGTTAACAGACCGTAAGGACGATATTGCATTGCTTACCCAGAATTTCCTCGACGAAATATGCAATGATTATGGCATGCCGGTGAAAAAGATTTCAGACGCCGCCATTGAAGCCCTTAAACTATTACCATGGACAGGTAATATCCGCGAACTAAGAAATATGGTGGAGCGCCTGATCATACTAAGTGACAGGACCATCTCTGATGCCGACGTAAGGGCCTTTGCAAACCCAACGTCCCCATCAGCGGCGGGTAATAGCAATTCGCCGGCCCAAACAGACTACGACCGTTTTGCTAATTTCCAGGAATATAAGGATTTTGCAGAACGTGAATATATTAAGTTCAAACTCGAAAAAAATAGCTGGAACGTTTCAAAAACCGCCGATGATATTGATATACAACGCAGCCATTTGTATAGCAAGATAGAGAAGTTTGGTTTGAAAAGAGGGGAATGAGGTTCAGTTTGCAGTGGGCAGTTTGCAATAATAATCATTGCAAACTGCACGTATTGATTTTTTTCATATATTTGATTGATAAGACTTATTTGGCTATGGCAACCAAAACATCCTTTTACCCCACAAATATCCAACAGCAAAGCGACCGTAGCAAACCTTTCACCGGACATGTCAATGCGTCCATTACCTATACTGAAAAGTCCTCGATGGAATGGTACCGTTTAACAGAAAGCTCAAGGGAAATACTGGCTTCCGTTATGGCCGCAGCGGCCCGGGCAATTTTAAATGAAGAAGATCAGGAACTTCCCGATCAAAGAAAAATCGGGCAACTGGAAAAAATCAGCGAAGAAGTACACCAAATCAGCAATCATAGCAGCAATTTCCAGTCACAAACCCGTATGAAAGCCATTATTCGAAAATATACCCCAATCCTGCATAGTCTGGAATTGAACGGTTAAGCTGGGGTATGTCTATAGATAATTTAAAAAAACTTTATGCCCTTTCACCCCAGCGTAGGGATCGTATCCTTAATCGGATTATCAAAGATTATACCCGTTCTGCGACACCGCAGGAACAACCTGTTGCAGTAATCCTCGGCGGACAACCCGGAGCGGGTAAGTCGGAACTAACTGTGCATGCGATAGACTTGCTGAATAACAATGTCGTTATCTGCAATGCAGATGAATACAGGAATTACCATCCTGAATTCCAGGAAATCGTTACACTTCATGAAGCAGCTTATCCTTAGATCACAGCAGACTATTCCAAGCCATGGAATGATCAGTTGAAAAGCTATTGCGAAACACAACGGCTTAATTATATCCTTGAAACCACTTTTTCCTCCGGCGGGGCAATGAATCGAACAATCGCTGATCTTAAAGCCAAAGGATATTTAGTTTACCTTATGCTTATCGCAGTACCTGCGCCCTTAAGCTTAGTCGGAACTTATTTTCGTTTTGAAGATTCTAAAAAAAAGAAAGGGTACGGGCGTCTGGTTGGCAAAGTTGAACATGATAAGCGTTACAATAACCTGCCTGAAACTTTAAAAATTGTACAGGAGGCCCGACTTTACGACCAACTGTTCATTTTCGTAAGGCAACAACGTTTTGCTCTTCATTATAACCAACAAGCTGAAGTTGTTTTAAAAGCCAGGAACCCTACATATCCCCTGACAACATATTTTAAATTAAGGGACAAAAGGCTTCATGCAAACGACAGAAGAAATTATCAGAAGGATTATGCAGTTATTATCGGGTTAATGCAAAAAAGGAAAGCGACAACCGAAGAAATTGAAAGATTCAAATCCGAAGTTCCCTCTTCTATTACAGACTAACACTTACCTCCCCTTTGTTAATTAATTTAAAAAGTTATACCTTTCCGGTACAATTTCAACCTGATTATCAAAAACAATGGCCAAAACACAAACCGCGCAGGTTTCGGATGATTTCGATTCCGCCCCTACCCGTCTTTATTCATTAGACGCCCTCAGAGGATTCGATATGTTCTGGATTATGGGCGCCGAAGAGATCTTCCATGGCATGGCTGATGCTATGCATGGAAAGTCAGCTTTCTGGAATGCACTTTCGCTGCAATTAACACATCCCGACTGGAACGGCTTTCATGCCTACGATCTGATCTTCCCGCTTTTCCTCTTTATGGCGGGTGTTTCTACGCCATTTTCGGTCGGCAGAGAGTTGGATAAAGGGAAAAGTCGCGAACAGTTGCTGTTACGGGTTATAAAAAGGGCATTTATTTTAGTGCTGCTGGGGTTTGTTGTTAATAACGGACTAACCATTCAGCCTGTTGCCAATTACCGTTTCCCGAGTGTTTTAGGAAGGATTGGTATTGCCTATATGTTCGCAAATATCATTTTCCTGTATGCAAAGGAATGGGCGCAAATGGTTTGGTTCTGGTTTTTTATTGTCGGTTATTACCTGTTGCTGAAATTTACCTCTGCTCCCGGTTTCCATCCCGGCGACCTGACACCACAAGGCAATTTTGCATCTTATATGGACCGTACCATATTACCGGGGAAATTATATGTGCCTTACCCGAATACAAAAATAAGTATGCATGATCCGGAAGGACTTTTTTCTACCATTCCGGCCATTAGTACCGGTTTATTGGGAATTATGACAGGTTCATTTCTAAAGAAGGGCGGTATCAGTCCCGCCCTTAAGGCTCTACGCTTGGCACTGGCTGGCATACTTGCCCTGTTCCTGGCCCAATTGTGGAACCTTGATTTCCCTATCAATAAAAACCTTTGGTCGAGCTCATTTGTGCTTAATGTAGGTGGAATAAGCCTGCTACTGATGGCCCTGTTTTACTATGTAATAGATGTACTGGGGTTCAAAAAATGGGCGTTTTTCTTTAAGGTGATCGGCATGAACTCCATCCTCATTTATATGTCGGGGCATTTTATAGCATGGGGCTACACCAACAATAGTTTTTTTGGCTGGCTGGGTCATTTGGTTGGAAAACCGTATAATGCTGTTATACTTGCCATTACCTTTGTTTTTATAAAATGGTTGTTTTTACGCTATTTATACGAAAAGAAAACGTTTTTGCGGGTGTAATTCATTATTCGTCTGAATCAGAATTTACAGAATTATAAAATTTTCAGAATGCTGTGCAAAGCCTAATTCTGCATAGTTGAATAAAATGGAATTCTGAAAATCCTCAAATTCTGAAAATTCTGATTCAGACGAAAAATCAACGTTCCAGTATCCCGCCCAGATCAGCGGGAGAATAATTGATTGATTTTAATGTTTTATTGTCAGCTTCTCTATAAACTAAAAACAAACCATCTATCTCTTTGTAGTACGAATCAGTATTGGCAGTGTTTTTGTAATGTTCAATAGTGAGCATTGCTTCTTCAACAGATTTGCAGGCCTTGCTCATATTGGAACGATGTACTTCATCAAACAGTTCTTTGAATTTTTCGCCGAGGCCAAATTCTAAGACAGCGCCGGCAAGCACGTATTGCAGATCGCATAAAGCATCCGCAACTTCAGTTAAATCATTGTCGCCGATGGCTTGCTGTAATTCTTTTAGTTCTTCGGCTAAAAGCGAAACCCGCAGATCG
The DNA here is from genome assembly GCA_044448725.1 of Sphingobacteriales bacterium. Classification (GTDB taxonomy): domain Bacteria; phylum Bacteroidota; class Bacteroidia; order Sphingobacteriales; family Sphingobacteriaceae; genus Mucilaginibacter. The sequence continues at coordinate 7,769 of JBIOHE010000205.1, forward strand.
GACCTTTCTTTTGAGGGGATTGCCGGATTTTTTATAATCGGATGTTTAAATGTGGTATGAAATTCGGCTACCTGGTTTAATGAGTTGGTGTCTTTTATCATAATTTATTAATAGATGTGAAACTGCTTTTTAAAAATCGCAAACTACCGCTAAGATATACATAAACCCGGTTTAATAAATGGGTTTATAAATTTACAATTGTTATAAA
>JBIOHE010000206.1:0-7857 GCA_044448725.1 Sphingobacteriales bacterium
CCTATCAAAGAATCGCATCTAAAAGAATATTTGATATAAATTGTTGGAGGTTGTTTACCCCGATTGGAGCGATCCGCGCTATCCTAAAAAAGTGGGCTTCCCTTTCCCCGCTGACAGGTAATGTACTTTGCCATTTACAATATCAGAGGTTCAACCAAAATTATGGACATCAGACCCGGCAAACTATCGTAATCCTGACGCCGCTGTAAAAATGATTCCCAAATTGCAAGAAGGATAAAAAGTCATTTGTTCATAGCAGGAAATGGAATGCCGGATGCCTCGTTCCATCGGAACGACTGGTCGGTAGAAAAAAATAAGATACCCGACTTTCGTTCTGTAGGAACGATTGGTGAATGAACGCTTTACACGTACAATAATTATTATCGAATGGGATGAGCGGTACATCTTCAAAGAACTGGAATAGCGTCGGCACCAGTCGTTCCTACGGAACGCTTTTTAAATTATGATTTATTTGCTACCAACCAAATGTTCCTATGGAACATAATTGCGGGGCATTGTAAAAATATAACTCTAATTCCCCGGTAGATTGCAATTCACACATCATTGATTATATTTGCATTCGCAAAAAAGGATTTTAATAAAACGATGAGAGAAATACAGTTCAGAGAAGCGCTTCGCGAAGCAATGCAGGAAGAAATGCGCAAGGACGAGAATATATACCTTATGGGTGAAGAAGTTGCCCAATACAATGGCGCTTATAAAGTTAGCCAGGGCATGCTCGACGAATTCGGCGCCAAGCGTGTAATTGATACCCCCATCTCTGAAGCTGGTTTTACCGGTATCGGTATTGGCTCTGCCATGAATGGTTTACGGCCCATTATTGAGTTTATGACTTTTAACTTCTCGCTGGTGGCAATCGACCAGATCATTAATGGCGCAGCAAAAATTATGTCGATGAGCGGCGGGCAGTTTTCTGTTCCCATCGTTTTCCGCGGCCCTACCGGTAATGCAGGTATGCTTAGCTCGCAGCACAGCCAGTGTTTCGAAAACTGGTATGCCAATTGTCCGGGTTTAAAAGTGGTTGTTCCATCAAACCCTTACGATGCAAAAGGTTTATTAAAATCATGTATCATTGATCCCGATCCGGTTATTTTTATGGAGTCGGAACTGATGTACGGCGACAAGGGAGAAGTGCCCGAAGAAACTTATTATATTCCCCTGGGCAAAGCTAAGGTGACCAAAGAAGGCACTGATGTTACCCTGGTAGGTTTTGGCAAGATCATGAAAGTGGTTAACGCCGCAGCCGCCGAACTCGAAAAAGAAGGCATACACGCCGAAGTGATCGACCTGCGTACCGTACGCCCGATTGATTATGACACCGTGATCGCTTCCGTTAAGAAAACAAACCGTTTGGTAATTGTTGAGGAAAGCTGGCCGTTAGGTTCTATTGCTACCGAAGTTGCCTTTAAGGTACAAAGGGACGCATTTGATTACCTGGATGCACCGGTATTACGCATAATGGGCGGCGATGTTCCATTGCCTTACGCGCCTACATTGATCCAGGAATACCTTCCAAACCCCGAAAGAGTGATCAAAGCGGTTAAGGAAGTAATGTATGTGACTAAATAGTTATAAACCCAATATTTGTAAAGCCTTCCTGTAAATTGGGGGGCTTTTTTTATGCCTCACACTGCGCTCTCCAAAGGAGAGGCTTTTAAAATACCTTCGCGGACGAAATAATAGTAAAAGACAGCACCGGCAGAAGTGGATCGCAAAGTTAACGGCATAAGTCTTGCTTCCCTCTTGTCCCTTAAAAGGGACGGCAATGATTTACCCGCTGCATTACATTCACTTCCGTCGGTTTTAACCGACGGATAAAGAAGCGTCAATTGAGCCTTCAGCCAAATTCCGCAGGCTGCCTAAGCTAAACAAACCGCCCGTTCGCGTGTCCGCACTTGGCGGGGCTTTAGTGTTTAAAGCTCGCTAAATGCGAAGCAGAAAGGCTAAAGCAGAAAGAAAAGTTTGCTGTAAAAAAGCAAAGCTTTCTGCTTTGGTCTTTCTGCTTTTAGCTTGTTTAAAACTCAATCACTACATCATCCGTTAAAGGGTGCCCGGTGCAGGTTAATATCCATCCTGCGGCCAGGTCGGCATCGGTTAATACATCGTTTTTTGCCATTTCTACTTTTCCACTTTTACATATTGCCCCGCAGGTTGAACAATCACCTACGCGGCAGCTGTAGGGCAGTTGAATATTGTTTTGCAACGCCGCCTGCAAAATGGATTGGTTTTCACCAACGATGAGATCATAAGTTTCATTTCTAAAATGGATCCTGACTTTTTTTGGCGAATAGTTTTTTATTGCCCGGCTTACCGGTACAGTTTCAAGCACAAAGTTCTCTTTTCTAATCTGCCCCGGCTCAAAACCCATATACAAGAGGGTAAGCCGGATCATCCGCATATAGTCAAATGGTCCGCAGGTATAAATTTCGGCCTGAGCCAGATCTGCGCTTAAGTTTTGGCTGACCAATTTTTCAACTGCAAGGTTATTTAAGCGCATAGCCTGGCTACTTAACAGATGAATTATTTTAAACCTTTCCGGATTTGTTGCTTCCAGTCTGTTTAACTCCTCCTTAAATAGAATGGAACTTTCATTCTGGTTGCTGTAAAACAGGATAAGTTTACTCATTCCCGGTTGTTTCAGCACAAATTTTAGCTGGGAGAAAATGGGGACAATGCCACTGCCAGCGGCAAAAAGAAAAATGTCTTTTTCTTTGTTAAAGCCTGTTATGCTGAACCTCCCAGCAGGTTCAACCGCATTTAAAATATCACCCTGCCTTACTTTGGCTAAAAGGAAGCGCGATATTTCACCATTTGGTGTGCGTTTAACTGTAATTGACAGTAAATCTTCATCAGGTGATGAACTTAAAGAGTATGAACGCCGGATCTCTTCCCCATGATGGTTAAATACCAATGTGATAAATTGTCCGGCTTTATAGACGATTTTTTTGCCGGAAACTTCGGTTAAAAAAAAGGTAGCCGTATCGGGCAGCTCGCATTTTATCGATTCAACTTTTAACTGAAGCATCCGAATTTATGTTGTCAAAACAATTTTACCGAACTGGGATGAGTTTGCCATACGTTGAACAGCCTTTTCTGCATCGGCAAGCGGAAACACTTCGTCCACTACCGGGATGATTTTATGTTCGTTCACAAAATCAACCATCGCTTTAAACTCTTCATTGGTGCCCATGGTTGTGCCAATGATCTGTAGTTGTTTCCAAAAGATCTTACGCCCGTTTAGCGCAGGTATATTGCCGGCTGTTCCGCCAAATAGTACAATACGGGCGCCGGGGCTGCAAATATCAGGCAATTTGGCAAACCCCTCGCCCAGGGAGCTGTCAATAATCACATCAAAACCACCGGCAAGGCGCTGCAATTCTTCGGCCCAATCCGGCGATTTATAGTTTACGCCCGCTGTTGCCCCCAATTGTTTGGCCCGTTCAATTTTTTCAGCTGAACCGGAGGTTACAAATACTTCGCAACCGGTTGCCAATGCCCATTGCAAGGCGAATGAACCTGTCCCTGCGCCTACGCCAACAATCAATACTTTGTCGCCTTTGCTTGCCCGGCCCTTGGTGAATAAGGCCCGGTAAGCCGTTAAACCTGCAAGCGGAAGCGCAGCGGCCTGCTCCCAGCTTAAATGCGGAGGTTTGGGGTATAAGTATTCGGCCCTTACCTTCACATATTCTGCAAAAGTGCCGTCTTCGGGCAGACCTAAAATTTTAAATTCTTTGGATTGATATTCCGGATGGCTGCCCCAATCATGACCGGGGTTAATGATCACTTCTTTGCTCAACCATCCTTTTTCAGCATCGCTCCCCGCTTCATCAACAAGGCCGGAGCCATCGGACCCTAAAATAATCGGATATTTAATCCCTGCATATTTGCCGATAGTTATCCAATAGTCGCGACGATTTAATGCTGCGGCTTTTATCTTAACCAAAACTTCGCCGGGTTTAAGGGCTGGTTTTTCAACTTCTTTTAACAACAAGGGCCTATCCGGCCCTTCAAGGATGATTGCTTTCATAAGGTCGCAAATAAAATATTGTCATTGCGAACGAGGAACGAGTGAAGCAATCGCGAACTATGCAAGCGGTCATGCATAGCTCGCGATTGCCACGCTTCGCTCGCAATGACAATGGGGGATTACAAAAACGGCAGAAGTTGTTAAACCCTGCCGTTTCGTTAATCAATTACCCTTAAGTGGGTATAGTTGCTTACGCTTTGCTATACAATTCTGCAACGTGGTTCCAGTTGATCACGCTCCAGATAGCAGCTAAATATTCAGGACGACGGTTCTGATATTTGAGGTAATAAGCATGTTCCCAAACATCAATACCCAAAATAGGTGTGCCTTTTACTTCGGCAATATCCATCAGCGGGTTATCCTGGTTAGGTGTGGAAGTGATTGCTAATTTTTTATCAGCAGTTACAATCAGCCATGCCCATCCCGATCCAAAACGGGTAGCGCCGGCTTCAGAAAGTTTGGTTTTAAAATCAGCGAAAGTGCCGAAAGTGCTGTTAATTGCAGTGGCAAGTGCGCCTGTTGGCTCACCACCGCCACCAGGTGAAAGCAATGTCCAGAACATGCTGTGGTTGAAATGCCCGCCGCCGTTGTTCCTGACTGCCATTGGGAATTTTGAGATATTTTTTATGATATCATCAATGCTGCTATCAGCTTCGGGTTTTCCTTCCAGGGCCTTGTTTAAGTTGGTAACATAAGCCTGGTGGTGTTTACCATGGTGAATTTCCATGGTCAGTTTATCAATGTGCGGTTCCAGTGCATCAGTAGCGTAAGGTAACGCCGGTAGTGTAAATGCCATAATATTAAGTTTAAAGTTTAATGATAGTGTGCAACAAATATAAAGCGTTGAATGTGATTTTGTTTTAAAAGAATGTAATTTTTGGTTTTAGTCCATAGTCAATGGTCCATAGTCCATGGCAAAAGTATTGTATTCTTAAAATATCGCCATAAAAAGTGCAAATTCTGCCATGGACCATCGACCATGGACAACAATCTACTTCCTCTTGCTTTTAAAAAAACCTCTTACCAGTTCGGCGCATTCATTTTCATGGATGCCGCCTGTTATGACAGTTTTTGGATGCGTGATCTTCTGATTTAACCGCCCGAAACCAAGTTTGGCGTCATAAGCGCCAAAAACAATCCGGCTCAGCTGGAACCAATAGCTGGCCCCGGCACACATCACACAGGGCTCAAGGGTAACATACAAGGTGCAGTCCTGCAGGTATTTACCTCCCATGAAATTAGCGGCGGCGGTAAGCGCCTGCATTTCGGCATGCGCCGATACGTCATTCAGCCGTTCGGTAAGGTTATGCCCCCGGCCAATGATCTTCCCCTTACAAACGACGATGGCGCCAATAGGTATTTCATCTTCAGCCAAAGCTAATTTAGCTTCCCTGATAGCTTCGTTCATAAAAAAATCATCAGGCGATAAGCCAGGCTCATCGCCAAAATTAATATACCTCATTATATCAGTTTGCTGCCGTCCGGCACAGGTTTATCAATAGCCGCCAGCACAATATCGCCATTTTCGTCGGCAAAACCTGTTACCAGAAATTGCGACATAAAATTAGCAATTTGCTTTTCTGGGAAATTAACCACGCCTAAGATTTGTCTGCCCGGTAGTTCCTCCTTACTGTAATGTCTGGTGATCTGTGCGCTCGACCATTTAATGCCCAAAGGCCCAAAATCAACCTTTATCTTATAAGCAGGCTTACGGGCTTCGGGGAAATCAGCAACTTCCAGAATAGTTCCGGCACGCAGTTCTACTTTTTCAAAATCATGCCAGATGATGGTTTCCATCTTGCAAAGGTATAAACCTCAAACAAATCCCGTCCTTTGGACATGATTTTTTATTTTTGTGCTGTCTGCAATAATGCCAATAAAAAAGGCCTTACCGTAGAAAAAAGGCAATTGAATATTGCGGCAAAATTAACGCCGGTACATGCTTTTTGAGCATAAAATTTTTATAAGCCATAAAAAACAAAAATGAAGAAATACTTTTTACTTTTAAGCGTACTGTTTATCGGATTATCATCTTGTAAAAAAACTTCATTTAATGCGGCAGCACAGGCAGCAGCAGATGATGCCCTGATAAAAACATACATTGCCAACAACGGAATTACTGCTACAAAAGATCCGTCCGGACTTTATTACGAGGTGATAAATCCCGGCACCGGCGCATCCCCAACGTTAACTTCAACCGTAAACGTAACCTATACAGGTTCGTTATTAAACGGAGATGTTTTTGCCCCCACCGGTACCCTGACATCTTCATTAAGTTCGCTTATCCAGGCCTGGCAAATTGGTGTGCCTCATATTGCAACCGGCGGTACAATACTGTTGTTGGTTCCGTCGGCATTAGGTTATGGAAATAGTTCACCGGGAGCCGCTATTCCGGCAAATTCGGTATTGATCTTTACCATTACCCTGACGAGCTTTACAAATTAGCGGCAATCTTTAATTTTAAAGATGAGGGCTTATGAAAAAACGTTTTTTTAATAAGCCGCCATTTTATTATATTCGGAGAAAATACTGTTATCAAAAAAATCTTTGTTTTAGCCATTGAGATTCAATTACATTTTGTAATTTAACTGCAATTGGAAGAAGTGTCGGTTTATTTAATATAGATATTTATTATGAGGAAGTGTGTGCTGTTTATTTCAGCGACAATTTTAATTGTTGCGAGCCTTTTGATGCAGGCTTTTGCAAAAGATAGCCGGAGGAATACAGTTTTTATACATACGCATAAGAGTTTAATAACCGATACGGTGCCACCGACTGACGTGATGGAGATTGTTGCGGCCGCCATTTATTCGCTGAATACTTTTAACATCGAAAAAGTTGCCATTTTATATACGCCCAATGCTGTAATTGCTGACGATGAACCCCCTTATTCATGGAACGGGCCAACGGCTGGCGTGCAGTGGGTAAATGCGGTTGAGCAGGCATGCAAAGATAATGGCCTAAAAAAACTTAAAGGGAGGATAGAGGCAATAAATGTATTTCAGCAAACAACTGATAATGTTTATATAGTGGTGCCGGTGAGTTATTCGGGCGAATTACAGGGGAAAACACATTTTACATCGCGGGGTGCATTCACCTTTGTTTTGAGGATGATAAATGGCCGGTGGATGATAAAAAGCCAGGCCTGGATGCCCAAAAAAGGGATGTGAACGAGCGCTAAGCCGGTAGTTCAAAGTCGAAAGTCTTTAGTCTGAAAGTTCAGGTTTTTTTTGTCGTATCGTTTTGTCAATGCTTTATTCATAATTTATACTTGCCCAATTGGCCAACCTCCTCTTCATCTGCAGTAAAAACCAATGGCGCAGCCCGACGGCAGAAATGCTGTTTAAAAACCACCCCGTACATTGCGCACGTTCAGCCGGTACAAGCGACAAGGCGAGGATAAAAGTAAACCAAAAGCTTATTGAGTGGGCAGACCTAATATTTGTTATGGAAACCAGGCATAGAGACTTGCTTAAACAACGTTTCCCGGAGGCTGTTGCCAAAAAGCAAATGATCATGCTGGATATTGAAGATAACTACCGTTTTGGGGATGCCGAACTGATTGAAATATTGAAGCATTCGTTAAGAGATTACCTTTGAACAATTCCCCCGCACTCGCACATGATCGCATTGTAACATTTTGATAACCAATCTCCCTGTTGGAGGTCACCTTTTGCCACAAAGGGGTATCAATATAAAAACCAACTAAAAAATCATGAAAACAAAATTTTTAATGACTATCCGCTTTGCTAAATAATTTAGTATATTAGCGGTATGAAGCTATCAGAATTTTTCAAGCAGTACGGAGA
>JBIOHE010000207.1:0-7841 GCA_044448725.1 Sphingobacteriales bacterium
AATATAACCTGATCAACCCAATCAACCAACAATTAATCAAGGTACACATCCAGCAACCCCTCCGGCAAATCAACCGTCACTATCTCTTTAACCACATCTATCCCTTTGATGATCTCTTCATTGAGTGGGAAAAGTATTTCCTTGTTTCTAAAGTCAACTGCGGCTATTATTTGCTGTGGGTATTCGTGAACCGCAGTGATGATGCCTAAAACGCCTTCGTTTATATCAACGGCGGTAAAGCCTTCCAGGTCGAACAGGGTAAATTCCTGTTTCTTTCTTTTGGGTTTTAGTTTATTTGGGAGGTAAATATGCTTTTTTACCAGCAGCGCAGCTTTTTCAATGGTATCCACATCTTCCAAAATAAGATATGCAGCATTTTTTTGAAGATATTTGATGGAGCTTACAAAGTAAGGCACCAGTTTGCCGGTAATTTCAATAAAAATGGCGCTGAACTTCACTGCTTCCAGGCCCTCGAAATCCACATAGATATGCAGTTCGCCCTTTAGGCCTTTGGGTTTTAAAATAGTGCCGATGCGGAAATAATCTTCTGTCAACATGCTGTATGCTTTAATGCAATATTGCGATGTGTTTCAAACCGGGGTCTTCGAAATCTTTAAAAAGGAACCAGCCTGCCGTTCAAGCGTATAAACCCCTCCCTGCCTTTGCCCTCATCCAGCCGCACCCCTCCCGAGGGAGGGAATTTAGCTGCAATTTAGTATTTCGAACAAATAGTTTTAACCCAATCGCTGTGTGTAAAAACAACAATGGCGAAGAACCTGTAGGTGCTTCGCCATTGCATTTATATCTAAATAAAAATTATTCAGCGCTTTCAGCTTCAGTTTCAGCGGCGGCTTCTTCAGCAGGAGCTTCAACTTCTTCAACCGGAGGCGTGTTTTTAGCAACAATAGCAGCAGCTTTTGCTTCTTTCTTTTTAGCCTCGGCAATCAAAGCAGCTTTCTTCGCTTCGTCTTTAGCTGAAACCAGGTCTGTTTTTTTACCTGTGATCTTATTATCTTTATGATCAAGCCACTCCTGGAATTTTGTTTCCACTTGCTCTTCGGTTAAAGCGCCTTTTTTAAGACCGCCCTGTAAGTGTTTTTTGTATAAAACGCCTTTGTACGATAATATCGCACGACAGGTATCAGTTGGCTGTGCGCCGCTGTTTACCCAATCAAGGGTTTTGTCAAAATTAATATCAATAGTTGCAGGGTTGGTGTTAGGGTTGTATGAACCTAAACGCTCAATAAAACGTCCGTCCCTTGGTGCGCGAGCATCCGCTACCACGATATAATAAAAAGGTTTTCCTTTTTTACCGTGTCTTTGCAGTCTGATTTTAGTTGCCATTTTTTATTTTTATGTATTCAACATTGTCCCCGGAGTCCTTTCTGCGGGGATGCAAAGGTAGAAAATTATTTTTAAATAAAAAACGTTTTTTGGAGTCCGAAAGACGGAAAGTCCGAAAGTCCGAAAGTTTGCAGGGTGATTATAACCGCTTTACCTGTAAAAACTTACGATCTTGCAGCCTTTCCGGCTTCCCTGCTTCGTTAACTTAAATAAAAAAAATGCAAAAAAATCATCAGATATGTTTAGTATCGCAAAATGATAGCGGTTAGAGCAAGGTTGCTGGAGGGTGGTAATGTTGAAGCTTCACATCAATTCCGGCTCTTGCTTTCGGACTTTCCGTCTTACGGACTTTCGGACTTCAAAAATTATAACTAACTTTATGCTAACAGCTACAGTCCTTAACATTTATTATGCAGCTTGCTGATCTCAGTTTCCTGTTTGACGACAATCCAAATCCAATGTGGATATTTGAACAATCCACATTGAATATAGTAAAGGTGAATAAAGCCGCCATTGCCAAATACCGGTATTCCGAAGCGGAATTTCTATCTATGCGCATCAGTGATCTCCGGCCGCTGGAAGAGCAGGAGGATTTTTATAATTACTTAAATCAAACAGGCATAAACCAGGCTGAGTTTAAGGGGATCAACAATGGCGGGATATGGAAACACCTTGATAAAAACGGAGAAATTATTTACGCCGAAATAACAAGTCATAACATAAAGTTTGCAAATATTGATTGCATCGTGCTGGTAGCTACCGATGCCACCGAAAAAATACTTTATCAGGAGCAATTATTATGGACCAAAAGCAATCTTGAAGCGCTGATCAATAATACAGAGGACCAGATCTGGTCGCTTGATAAGGAATGCAGGTATGTTTATATGAACAAAGCCTACCGGAATCAAATTTCCCAATTTACGGGAGCAGAACCAAAAGAGGGGGCTTATTCTTATTTACACCAGGGCTACAGTCCTGAAGAAATTGAAGAGTGGAACCAGTACTACCAGCGGGCGCTTACCGGCGAACGCTATTCCATTGTAAATGAAAGCATTGATCCCGTTACCCGACAGGTGTTCAGTTTTGAAATAAGCTTTAACCCCATTTATAAAATAAAAGGCGACATTACCGGCGTTGGTTGTTTTGCCCGCAATATTACCGGGTTGTTAGCCACCGAAAAGGCCATCATCGACCAAAACGAGCGCCTGCGGAATATAGCCTCCCTAACTTCGCATGAATTGCGGCGCCCGGTGGCAAGTATGCTGGGGCTGATTAATATTATGGACCGCAGTAATTTTTTCAACCCCGATAACAAAGAAGTTATTGAACACCTGCTCACCGTGGGTAACGAAATTGACGAAGTGATCCGCTTAATTATTGATAAAACTTTTATGGACGGCCCCACAAAAAACAAATATCAATCGCCCTGATTCAAGTTGGCAGTCTTTAGCCGGAAGTCATAAGTCGAATGTTGCCCTTTTCTACGATGATACTTTCAGGCCTTTATTTATTTGCCGCTTTGCTTATCATCCGGCACAATAGTTTTATCCGTTATGTCCCTGATGATATCATCAAGTTCATTGGCCGATATCGTCAGATATTCAAACATCTTTTCCCTTTCCTCAGTATGTTCTTTTAAATCTTTGACCAGCGGGAGGAGGCCAATGATTCGGGCAAGGGGAGCTCTCACTATATGCGACTGAATCCACGAAATCTCCCGCAGTTTCTCATTTTGCGATTCAATTGCCGTAACATACTTTAAACGTTCGGTAATATCACTTGCAATAATAACCTTGGCTTTTTTTCCTTTGTATTCAATAAAATTGCTCTGAAGATCAACATTTATCACTTCCCCATTCTTTTTAACATGCCGGTTAATTCCCAGGCTATGTATGCTCGCGTCGGTCTTATGGTTTTCTATCATTATTTCCATTTCCGGTATATCTTCTGATAGTTTAATATCTTTTATAGTCATCGATAAAAACTCCTCCCTGCTATAACCGTAATGTTTGATTGCTGCTTCATTAACATCTAAAAAATTCAGGGTATTTAGCTCAAACACCCACATAGGCTGCGGGCTTAGATGAAATAATTCGCTGTATTTCTTTTCAGATTCGACAAGTTCGGCAATTATTTTTTTGTGTTCCGTAATGTCCTTAAAATAAACGGACAAGCCTGTTTCGGAAGGATAGGCGCTTATTTCATACCAACAGGCCAGCGCGGGGTAATAATCTTCAAAATGAACAGCCTGGTTTGTTCCAACTGCTTCATGATATTTTTTAAATGAAACCGAACCGGTAGAATCGGAAAATATTTCCCATAAATTATGCCCAAGTATTTTATTCAACGGAACGTGTAAAACTTTTTCAGCCATATTGTTCCAGTAGGTGACTACCCAGTTTTTATCCACGGCAAAAAAAGCGTCACCAATACTTTCCAGAATGGTGTTTTTGTCTTCAAGCGCTTCTGTGACAGCTACCTCTGCCCGTTTCCTTGCGTCAATATCCTGAAAACTTCCATACAGGCGCCAATATTTTTCCCCCGTTAATTCAGCCTCTACTATAACACGCACCCACTTAATATTCCCTTTCGCCGTAATAATCTGTAACTCCAAATCAGCCGGGGTGCCATTAATCAGGGCATCCTGCATTGCCTGGTTTATTTTATCATAGTTTTCCCCTTTTATAAAAAACTTTAGCGCCGTTTTGATGTCCGGCTGAAAATCCGGCTCTGTTTCATGGATTTCATGCATTATATCCGACCAATGAATAATTCCTTTGTCTATGTCGGCCTCCCATGCTCCTATCCTTGCAAGTTTTGTTGCTTTATCAAGCAAATCTTCAAATTCCTTTTTCTCAGTAATGTCCTTTGCGACACAATAAATCAAGCCTTCGGTGTTTGCGCCTGATGTTGTCCATGCCAGCCATTTTGTTTTGCCTGATTTCGTTACAAACCTGTTTTCGTAATAACAGCTGGAGGTATTGTAAATTATATTTTGCAGTTCATTCCGGGTCTCTTCCTTATCAAGCGGATGAATCAGTTCGATAAACGGCCTTGCCAATAACTCCTGTTCATCATATTCAAGCAAAACCGTCATCGCCGGGTTGATTTTTTTAAAATACCCGTCCGTATTTATGATACACAAAATATCGGGCGAGAAATTAAAGATATGTTTAAGCTCTTCTTCTGCTTGTTTTCGCCTGATCTCAATCGCAAATGTTTTACTAAAATCGTCAAACATGGTGGCGAAGCCAAAGTCGGGCATTTCGTCGCGGTCCATTCCCAGTGTCAAAACGCCGATAACCTCGTCATTATTCATTATCGGCAACGCATAGGCCCGTTTTATACCGTGCTTTTTTGCCGGTTCGATGCGTTTAAAGTTTTCATTTAAGTCGTTAATACGCCATTCCTGGATACTTTTGGTTTCCCAGGCCGTTCCCTGCATTCCTTCACCCTTTAAAAAATATTTTATTTGGTCAGTTGCCTTTGTAAAAGCCTGCATTTCATCAGTTTCAGACACGCTTGCTATCAAATTGGCCTTTTTTTGATCACTGTCAACAAGGAAAAACTCAACTAAACTAAAATTACCATAATCCATCAGGCGGTTAATCGCTTTGTTGATACTTTCGCTTAAACCTGTATCTTCTTTAAAGATCAGGCTGATCTGCAATAAAAGTTCCTTTTGGAGTTCTTCGTTCTGGCGCTGGGTTATATCGTGCTGAATGACTACCCAATGGGTAAACGAGCCATTTTCATCAGCCACCGGAACTACAGTGAAATTGATCCAAAATTCTTCGCCGTTCTTTTTATAATTAGTCGTGGTGATTTCGCAGGGCTGCCAGGTCCGTAAGGCCTCAGTTAACCGGTTTAATTCGCTGACACTTGATTTTGGTCCCTGTAAAAATGCGGGCGTTTTTCCAATTACCTCTTCGGGCAAATACCCTGTCATTTTAGTAAAGGCTTCATTTACATATAAGATACGTAATGCGGGATCATCTTCGCTCCCTGCCTGCGTTATCAGTACCGCATCTGTAGAATTGGTAACAACAGATTCAAGCAGCTTTAAGCGTTGTTCTTCCTGCTTTTGTTTGGTAACATCCTCCATCGCGCCAACCATCCGTATTCCAACTCCATTTTTATCCCTTATAACCAAGGCCTTATCAAGTATAAATGCATATTCGCCATTGGCTTTCTTAAAACGGTATTCATTGTTAATATTGGTGATCTGCCCGTAATTTACTTTGGCAGCGCTAAGCATTACGTTTTCCCTGTCATCAGGATGCACGAGGTTTTTGAAAAAGTTTTCGTCATAATGGCTGCTGCCAGACGGATAGCCAAATGATTTTTCGAAATTTTCGGAAAAATAAACCTCATTGGTCGCCAAATTCCAATCCCAAATTACCTGCGAAGTTGCTGCGGCTACATATTGAAACCGTTCGTTGCTGATCTTTAGTGTCAATTCACGCTGGTAACTTTCCAAAATCAACTGTAATATTTGCGCCACCCTTTGTATGGTGTTTTCTTCTGATTTGGATGGTGTTTTAATTTCTCTGAAATAGCTGGCCAGGGTAGCCATAACATTACCGCCCGAATCAATGATCGGCTGCGACCAGCAGGCCTTGAGTTGGAAGCGTTCGGCAACTTCTTTATATTTTGCCCACTTTTTGTCATTAGAGATGTCTGAAACTATAACTCTTTGTTTTAAAAATGCTGCCGTTCCGCAGGAGCCCACGTTGTTTTTTGCTTCGACGCCCTCAATTGCCTCCAAATATGCTGCGGGCAGGCCCGGCGAAGCCATATTATACAACCTTGTGCCCCTTAACTCCTGTATGGAGCAAAGCATTCCCGGGTGGATTGATTCTATTCCCGATAAATAAACTTCAAGGACTTTTTCGAGGCTGCTGCCGGCCCATGTGTTCATTTCCAGAATATTCCTCTCCAGCTTCTCCAGCTCATGGTAATAATGGCTTTCGGTGATATCTTCGCACAAAACGAGCGATGCCCTTCTGCCATTAAAATTCACTAAATGTCCGTTGATATTCACGAACATTATTTCCCCGTTTTTTTTCCGGTGTCTCCATGTATTTTTATGGATCGCCCCGTACGTACTTTCTGTTTTCGTCAAAGCTTCAATAAGCGGGATGTCTTCCGGCGGGCGTATATCTTTTATGGTTAACTTTAAAAATTCTTCCCTGGTGTAACCATATTTAATTTCCGCCTCCCCGTTACAATCAATGATTTGCAGTGTTTCAAAATCCCAGATAATCAGGGGCAGCGGATTGTTTTCAAACAGGTGCTTGTATTTTTTTTCTGAATCAAAAAGCGCTTCCTCCACTTTTTTTCTTTCGGTTACATCCCTGGCTACGCCATAACTCACCTGCTCATTTGGATCCCATTTTGACGAACTGGTTAAATAAACAATTGAACCATCCTTTCTTACATACCTGCATTCAAAATTAACCAGATCGCGCCCTGCTATCAGTCCCATCGACGCAATTTTGGTTTTCTCGCTGTCGTCCGGATGAATAATAGCATAAACCGATGTACCGATAAGTTCTTCGGGTTTATACCCCAAAATGGTTTCGGCTGCTGCGTTAATGTTTATAAAACGGCCCCTGGCGTCAATTGTGCATATAATGTCTAAGGAGGCGTTCATTGTTTTCTCCAGGTCATTCTTGGCGCGTTCAAGAGCTATCAGGTTCAGGGTGTCGTCTGTAACGTTTTTAATATTGCACGAAACCCCGAATATTTTTCCTTCGGTATTGTACATGGGGTTTAACGAAACCAGCCCGTATTGAACCCTGTTTGCCCGGCGGTCGAAAATTTCTTCTTTAAAGGTTAAAATTTCCCCATATAGCACGCGTTCATAGTAACTCCTCCACCTGGCTAATCTTTCCTCACCATAACCTTTAAACAAAGCTTTGTCGCCCTCACTTATATACTGCCCGGCATTTGCTTTTACAAACTCTACGTAACGCTTATTCGCACTGATAATGCGTAAATTGGCATCAACAGACCAAACCAGATTTTCGGTGCCATTTATAATGGCATCCTGGTTTGCTTTTATGCGTTTTAATTCATTGGATTGATTATACTCATCGGTTACATCCGTCAGCGTTGAGATCATCAGGTTCTGGTCATAGAGCGGTATAATTTTCGCATTAACAATCTTCTTTCTCCCTTTACTGGTGATTAACGGAACATTTTCAAATAGCAATTTTGCTGCATCTCCCTCTTTTGCGTCATGAATTATCTTTGCGGACAGGTCATCGCGGTAAGCCTTATTGGGGTACACTTTTTTGAAAAAAACGGAATAATCTTTCAGGTCATCTTCAGTACAGTCATAAATTTCTGAAAATTGTTTGTTGATCAGCGTTACTTTTTTATTATCCGACCGGTTAACAAGTATCCCGATCGGGAGGTTATATAATACAGTTTCAATAAAATCATTTCTTTCCCTTAATTCTTTTACCAGTTGTTGTTGCTTAATCTGTAAC
>JBIOHE010000208.1:0-7841 GCA_044448725.1 Sphingobacteriales bacterium
GGGTTGGGTGGGGCTTATTTCGTCAATCTCAACACCACCACATCATCAGAACCAATGGTTTGTTTAAATGTTTTATTGGTTGTACCCATATCCTTTTTCTCCCAAAGATCGCGCAAATGGTAAGTGCTTTGGTTAAAGTTGAAACTGGTTTTTGAAACCGCATCGTTAATGACATGATCTTTCCAATCGTAACTTATGTTTTGCGGATGATCCGAGCGGTTCAGAAAGCAAACGGCCAGCTGGTTATTGACCAATGGCTTTACCCATATTTCTATCCCATCAAAAGCATAGTACCTGAAGGCTTCCACACCCAAAGGGTCCTGGTCAATAGCTATAATATCTTTATTCGTCAGGATAGCAGTTGTTTGTTCCGGCATTTTACGCAAATCGTTGCCGGCCATTAAAGGCGCTGCCAGCATGCACCACAACGAAAAATGGGCCTTATCTTCATTGTATTTCATTCCGTTGCCAACCTCCAGCATATCGGGATCGTTCCAATGACCGGGTCCGGCATATTGCCTGATGCTGTCCTGCTGGTCAAGGATTGTGAGCACGCTTGAAGCAGTCCAGGTACCTTTATTAAGATTTTTTTCGAAGCCTGCATAAATATCGCCTGTTGTCCGCCATAATTGCCCTGCCTCCGCTGCCCAATGCCATGGCTTATGCTGCCCCCACTCGCACAGGCTGAACACCATTGGCCTTCCTGCCGCACGGATGGCCTTACTCATGGTAGTGTACGCCTCCTTAGCATTAATACCTTCTGAATTGCACCAGTCGAATTTGAGGTAGTCAACACCCCATGAGGCATATAATGCGGCATCCTGATATTCAAAACCACGGGTACCGGGGTAACCGGCACAAGTTTTTGTACCCGCGCAGTTATAGATACCAAACTTTAAGCCTTTGGAATGCACATAGTCTGCAAATGCCTTCATGCCGTTGGGGAATTTCTTCGGATCAGCTACCAGGTTGCCGCTTTTATCCCTTTCCATCGACATCCAGCCATCGTCCAAAACAAAATAAGTATAGCCCGCGTCCTTCATTCCCGATGATACGTATGTGTCAACCATACCTTTGAGCAGGGGCTCATCAATATTGGTTTGAAAAGTATTCCAGCTGTTCCAGCCCATGGGCGGAGTTTGCGCCAGTTCATTAAATTTTTGGGCAAACAATGTTGTACCGGCCAATGTTCCGGCAAACAAGGCCAGGAAAAATATTCTTACAGGTTTTATATTCATATTCTCAAATTTAACAATCGGTTTAAACTATTATTTGCCGGAGGCAGGTTTATAACAACAAATTTAAAATAGAATTCATTAGATTACTGTTTATCAACAGCTAAAAAAACGGCCCCATAAGCTGGCACAGTAACAATTATCCCGCCGGATACACTTTGCGTAATTGCAGGTACCGAAGCATAATTTGCCGGGCCGCCGGAAGTTCCGTTTGCCGGGCCAACGCCGTTCACAAAAACTTTATGCGAAAACGGCGCATTGTCAGTTCCACCGTTCAGCACGTAATAATAATAATTTGCACCTATCGCGTAATTATTAAAGGCAATGGTAACTACCTGGTCGGTATTGCCTGTGTTTGCTAAGATAACACCCGCCTGGCCTGATGAAAAAGATGAAGCATAACTCACAATATTTGCACTTCCTGTACCTGAATACACCATGCGGTCGCCAAAATACTGCCGGAAGAAATTCATGTAATAAAATGCAGGCCGCGGGTTCCACTTGGCAATTCCGCCCGGTTCGTCGCCTATATTGAACATACCCATGTCATCGCCGGTTGACCATCCGTTGGCGAGATCCCAGCGGCTGGCCATGCTGATCTGATCTTTTATCGCCTCGCCCAATGTCATCACCGCGTGTAAACCGGCTATGTTTGAAACATTTTGACTTGAGCCTGTAGCCTGGATATTCCACTCATCCATTGCCACAGGTTTTTGGGTAACACCTGTATTTTGAACGGATGTTTTCATCCAGCTCATCATCGAACTGGTCATTGGTGCAGGCGTGCTCAAAATCACGTCCGCTGTGGAGTTTTGGGCGTAAGGCGTATAATAATTGTGCACTACAAAAAAATCGGCCATGTTACCGGCTGCGGTCAGCACATCGTGGTTCCAGTTAGTTACGCCCGAATTATTGTTAACATCGTTTGAGCTCGTTAATACAATACCAATTTTTATATTGGCATTACCAACCTGGGCTGCAGCAGCCCGCATCGAATCAGCAAAAACCTTAAAATGGGTCCCGTATAAAGTACCGGTTATTACAGCCGGCTGCCCGTCCTTATTCTGACCCACATCAATCCTGTACCCTGCCTCCCAGGTCCCGTAACATTCGTTCCCCACTTCCCAGTATTGGGTACGGCCTTTATCATATCGAACCCAATTGGCAGCTAAATGAGCAGCTGTTTGCACCGGGGTGGGGCCGGTACCATAGCGGGCGTAACCATAATTAACGGTTATTAAGCCAGTGCTGCTGGTTTGCTGCAGCATACTGTAATAGTTTACCAGGCTAAATGTCCAGCTTTGGGTATTATTGCCATACCAATAGCCGGCAACCGAAGCTGTACCGGAGGCATTCAGCAAATTAGCCGGCGCATCAGCCGGGGCCTGCACATTACTATTTCCGTCGCCGTTCCAAAAATAAACATCCGAAAGGCTGCCGCCCGGCGCTCTTAATATCTTAGGGGCCAGGGCTGTTATATTAGCCATTAATACAGGCTCGGTAACATACTGCCCCATAAACGGGTTGGTATTGTTGCCGTACATATTACCCGATGCCTTGGTTAATATCTGGCTGAGGTCCACGGTAACCGGTATCGATCCGTCGGGCGAAGGTTTGGGCACGCTTTGACTGCTGGCAGGCTTTGTAAATGTTTTTGCCGACCAGCTATCAAGAAAAAAGCCCTGGGTGCTGCCCACAGCCGGGTCGGTGCCGGTAACTATAGCGCCACCGGGGCCGGTACCTACGCCCGTGCCTACCGGGGTAACAGTTGCTGTACCCGGATTTGCCGGCGTGTCTTTTTTACACGATTGTATTACAACCAAAACCGTTAAAATTATCGCCGCCGTTTTTTTAAATTTCATCATTTGCTATTTTTATTATTTTATTATTACCCATTGTTTGAACCATGATTTTCAGAATTAAAAGATGACCTTGATTTTAGTTTGTAATCAGGAAATCCCTAAATCAATTCAATCGTGGTTCAGACATTCAATTCTTTTTATTATCTCTAAACATGCCCGGCTGTTATGATACGGGCATTTCCATAACCCTGCTTTATCTTCGGAGGGCATAATGCCGCCATCCTCCTTTATCCCCCAAAACCATTCGCCTTTTTCCTTATCCAAAATTTTGTCTTTTACAAACTGCCAGTTGTTTAATGACAGTTTCAGATACTTTTCATCCCCGCTTAGTTGCCATGCGTTAAAAAAACCCACCATAGCTTCGGCCTGTACCCACCAGTGTTTTTCTTTTACCAAATGATCATTGGCCGGCTCATATTCGTACCATAATCCACCGTCGCTGCCTATACCCTCAATCGCTGCATTTGCTATCGCGGTAGTTATTTTTTTTATCTTTTCAATCATCAACCTATCCTCTATTACTTCCGCCGCCTCAAGCAAAAGCCAGGTGGCTTCAATATCATGACCATAAGAAACCAAACCCGATTTCCGGTTCCAGGCCTCATCAAAAAACAAAACCAGGTGATGGGTTTCAGGATCAATAAAATGATCGAAGAAATTACGCAGCAAGGTTTCTATCTGGGTCTTCAGCATTTTGTCGGGCCAGATGCGGTACAGATTGGTATAGCCCTCCAAAACATGCAAATGCGTGTTCATTGTTTTTTTCTCATTCTCATCTTTTGCGCTCAGGCGCAGATCATCTATCTGTTGCCATTCCCTGGTAAAGGCTTCGAAATACCCGGTTTTGATGGGATCATAAGCTTTTTCAACAAGGAGGTGAAAAAGATCGGCAGCCCTTTTTTTGGCCTCCTCTATCCCCGATGCCTTATAAAATTCACTCAGGGCATAAATAGTAAAAGCAATGGCATAAACCTGTTTTTTTGTATCCAGGGGATGACCTTTATAATCAACAGTCCAGTAAACGCCGCCAAACTCATTATCGATAAAATGGCGGGTGATATACTGAAATGCCCGGTTAGCCCTGCTGAGGTAAACAGCATCGGGCATTTGGTTAAATGCAGCCGAAAATGCCCATAAAATGCGGGCATTTAACACCGAGCCTTTTGGCGCCCGGTGGCTTATTTGATTGTCGTTATCAATTTTACCGCAAAAACCACCATTGGTTTCATCAGGTGTAACAGCAGCCCAAAACTTAAGGATGCGGCCAAGTTCTTCGTAAAGCTCTTTTTTATAATTATCCGTTTGGTTCATTTCATTCATTGGTTCACTGGTTCACTGGTTCACTGGTTCATTAGTAGAATGTCGGGTAAATGGCAACTTAATAATGAAGCAGACCAATGAACTAATGAACAAACGAACTAATGAACTAATGACTTACAAGTCCTTATTACCATCTATTATCCGGTAAACGGTATTTACCGAAGAAGCGGACCGTAAACCATCGGCAGGGGTGTTCATCACATAATCCAGCAATTTATTCACCGTAGTTGTAGCAACGTGCATCCGCGTATCCGATGAGGCATAATAAATATAAATGCTATCGTCGTCATCCCTTATCCAGCCATTGCAAAACACCACGTTCGATACATCCCCTATCCGTTCTTCTCCCTCCGGCGCTAAAAAATAACCGGCTGGTTTATATAAAACCTTAGTAAGATCGTGCAGATCGGTCATAAACATATACAACACATAGCGCAGGCCCGCTGCTGTGTTACGAACACCGTGTGCCAGGTGCAGCCAGCCTTCCGGGGTTTTTACAGGTGCAGGCCCCTGTCCGTTCTTTGCTTCATAAACGGTATGGTAATTTTTATTGTCGATGATGGTTTCATGATCAACAATCGCATTTTCCATCGTTTGACTTAAGCCGAAACCGATACCCCCGCCTTTTCCGGCGCTTATAAAACCATCCTGCGGACGCGTGTAAAGCGCATATTTACCCTGTACAAATTCCGGATGTAAAACCACGTTCCTTTGCTGAGGCGACCGGGTTATCAAATCGGGCAGGCGTTCCCATTTCACCAGATCCCTGGTACGTGCAATACCACAGGCAGCTACTGCCATGGATTGATCATAAGGCGGAGCTTCCGGGTCGCGCCTCTCCGTGCAGAAAAGGCCGTATATCCAGCCGTCCTCGTGCGCCGTTAAGCGCATATCATATACATTGGTATCCGGCTCATCCGTTTCCGGCATATCCACCGGGTATTCCCAGAAAGTAAAGTTGCTTATGCCATCAGGGCTTTCGGCCACTGCAAAAAACGATTTGCGGTCGGCCCCCTCAACCCTTGCCACCATTAAATATTTCCCGTTCAGTTTTATGGCGCCTGCGTTAAATGCAGCATTTATCCCGAAACGTTCCATCAGAAACGGGTTTGTAGCGGGGTTAAGATCATACCGCCAGTTAACCGGTGCATGACCAGCCGTTAACACCGGGTTCTTATAACGATTGAATACGCCGTTCCCGATACCCGCTATTTCATTTGGTTTGCTGATCAGTACCTGGTATTGTTTTTCTAACAGGTGTAATCGTTGTTCAAATTCCATTGTTATATTCTCGTTGTAGAGACACAATACTTTGTGTCTCTGATAAAGTATGTGTAATTTATTCGTAGAGACACAATACTTTGTGTCTCTGTATGTATGCGTATTGCGTTACGGCAATTCCTTCTTTTAATAAACATTCCCAGAGACGCAAAGTATTGCGTCTCTACGGTCTTATTAATAATCCTTTAATTTATCCCACCAGGTTTTTTTCAATATCATTGCAATTAAAGCCAGTATGCCTGCTGTAACCAGCAAGGGGATTTTTTGGCTCAATATTAAATACATCGGCAATATGGTAAGGCAGCATTGCGCTATAGTACCGATCACCACGTTGAACATATTCAGCTTAAAGTTTTTGTTAGGCTTGAATGATGGGTCGTCAACCAGCACCATTTCTTTAACCGGCCCCCAAAAACCCCAGGGGCGTATATTGGTGTAAAAGGATTTTAAAACCGCAGTTTCAGTAGGCGGGGCAGCATAAGAACCGATTACCGACCCGGCCATTGAAACCAGGAACATCACCGGAAACCAATACAACAACTGACCATCGGGGATGATGCCGGGCAGCGAGAATACCATCGCCACAATGATTCCAGACAGCATTCCCCAGAAAAAACCAGTGGCATTAAAGCGCCACCAATGCCATTTCAACACGTTTGATGCGATATACCCGCCATACAGCGCTGAAACGATCCATTGTAACATGCTATTAATATCCTTCACAAAAAAGCCAAGCATCACGCCGGTCGCTACCACTATTATGCCAACAATATAATTCATAGCAATTGTTTTCCGGGCGGATGCTGTAGGGTTGATATATTTTAAATAAATATCATTAACAATGTAGGCCTGCGCCGCGTTCATAGTACCGCTGAAGGTGCTCATAAACGCGCCCAGCAAACCAGCAAGCAGCAAACCAACCAAACCGACAGGTAAAAAGTTATTGATAACAGCCGGTAATATCCGCTCAAAATCAATGGAGCCTGTGGCATCCTTTAAGTTCATCTGGTGGTAAAATATCAAACCCAGTGCTGTCAGGCTGATGATGAGCGTATAGCGTATAGGCAACAGGATGATATTTACAAAACCGCTCATCTTACTGGCCTCTTCGGGCGAGCGGGTTGACAATATTTTTTGCATATCATAATTTGGCGCCGGGCCTGCCAGAGCTGCAAAAAAACCTTTGAAGGTCATCATCATGAAAAACAGCCCGAAAAGTGAATAGCCGTCACTCTTAATTTTAGCATTTACTTCGGTGATGATGCCGGACCAGTTTAAGTTGAGATGTGTCCCGAAAAACGGGCTATACCAGCCGCCGGGGACATTCAAATGATGGCGACTGAGTTGTCCGGCGGCTATAAAACCTATCCAGATGCAGGCGATGGTCATGATGCCGTATTTTACCATGTCGCCCACCACAATGCTGTGCATCCCGCCCAAAATGGAATAAAACATGGCAAAAAGTGTAAATATTACCCCGTAAACATGCGGCACATATTGCGGCGCTACATTAAAAGGGATATAGCCTTTTATCATATCCCAGGGAACAAATATTTCGATGAATTTACCAAGACCGATAAAACCGTAGGCCATAAAACCAAGGCAGCTCAACAAAGCAAAGGCAATAACTATCACCTGCGAGGCATTTACACCCGGACCGGCTTTGCCGAAACGGGTTGCCAGCCATTCGGCCCCGGTAGAAGCGTTGGAACGCCGCAACCAGCGTGAGAGGTACATCATTAAAAACACCTGGTTAAATACCGGCCAAAGCCAGGGAATCCAGATGCTTTTCATACCATAAACAAAACAGAGGCTTACCATCCACATGGTGCCGCTGATATCAAACATATCAGAGGCATCGCTCAGGCCAAGCTTATACCATGGCAATGATTTGCCGCCAAGCATATAGCTTTCCTTATCGCGGCTCGCCTTTTTACGATACCACAGCCCGATAAAAATCGTACTCGAAAGGTATAAAGCAATTATGGTAATGTCTATAGCGTGAAGCTTCATCTATTTAATTTGATTTTTTTGACAGTTATTTTGGTTTACCTAAAATAGATTCATAAACAACAAAACTGTAATACTTTTTTAACCATAAATTTTAATTATCTTAGAACATGTTTAAATTTCTATCGCAGGA
>JBIOHE010000209.1:0-7794 GCA_044448725.1 Sphingobacteriales bacterium
TAAAAAAATATTATATTTTTTAGAAAAATGTAAAAATTTTGAGAAATTTTTAATTTAAAGTCACAATCAGTAACTTCGTAGTTGCACCAATTAAAAAAACGGTTTATTTTACAATGCAACAAGACGAAAGCCGACAGGGCCTCTACAGGCCGGAATTTGAACACGACTCGTGCGGAACAGGGTTTATAACTAACATTAACGGCCATAAATCCAACCAAATAATTGATGATGCGCTCACTATGCTCGAAAATATGGAGCACCGCGGCGCATGCGGATGTGATCCTGAAACCGGCGACGGTGCAGGAATACTGATACAATTACCCCATGAGTTTTTAATGGAAGAATGCTCCGAACTGGAGATAAGTTTGCCGGAACCAGGCGAATACGGAGTTGGGATGATCTTCTTCCCGAAGGAATCAGCCTTAAAGAAGGCGTGCCGTATAGTGATAACCAATGCCATTGAAAAACTTGGCTTACACAAACTGGGTTACCGTAAATTATCGGTTAACTCATCTGTAGTAGGTGAAACTGCCCGTAAGGCGGAACCGGATGTTGAACAGCTTTTCATTCAGCGCCCGCACCATATTACCAATGCCGACGATTTTGAACGCAAGCTTTATATATTAAGGCGTTATATCAATAAAACAATTACTGAAACCATACCGGCTGCCGGCGAACATTTTTATTTTACTTCATTATCCTGTAAAACAATTGTTTACAAAGGCCAGGTAACCACCTACCAGTTACGTCAGTATTATAGCGACCTTACCGATCTGCGTATGGCGTCAGGCTTTGCCATGATCCATTCGCGTTTCTCTACCAATACTTTTCCATCGTGGAAACTGGCGCAACCGTTCCGCCTCATCGCCCATAACGGGAGATCAATACGTTGACAGGCAATTTGAACTGGTTTTATTCGGGCCTGAAATCTTATGCATCCTCTTACTTCACTCACGAAGAAATGGAGATGCTGTTGCCTGTGATTGATAATAACCAGTCGGACTCTGCCTGCCTTGATAATATTATCGAAATATTACTGCACAGCGGCCGTTCATTGCCGCATGTAATGATGATGCTGGTGCCCGAAGCCTGGGATGGCAACGAGCAAATGGACCCGATAAAAAAGGCATTCTATGAGTTCCATGCGGCGTTAATGGAGCCATGGGATGGCCCTGCCGCCATAACTTTCACCGATGGAAAACTGATCGGCGCATTGCTTGACCGGAACGGGCTGCGTCCATTGCGCTTTGTGATCACCACCGATGGCCGGGTGATTGCCGCTTCGGAGGCCGGAGTATTAAATCTCGACGAAAAATTAGTAGCACGCAAGGGCCGTTTACAGCCCGGCAAAATGCTGCTGATTGATACCGAAAAAGGGATGATCATCACCGATGATGAAATAAAACACCAGATAGCTTCGCGCCAGCCTTATGGCCGCTGGCTCGAAAATTATAAAATACAGCTTGGCGAACTTGCAGAGCCGCGTTTGGCTTTTGCCGATCTGTCCGAAGATTCTGTTTACCGTTACCAGCAGGTATTCGGCTACAGCCGCGAAGATATCGACACCATTATTAAACCAATGGCGATTGAAGGCAAAGAGCCCATCGGCTCTATGGGTACTGATGTGCCGCTTGCTATTTTGTCTGACAAGCCACAGCATTTATCCAGTTATTTCAAACAATTTTTTGCGCAGGTAACCAACCCCCCTATCGACCCGATACGCGAACGTTTGGTAATGAGCCTTTCTACTTTTATCGGTAACAACGGCAACCTGCTTGATGAAGATAAAATGCATTGCCATTGCGTGGTATTAAAACACCCGATATTAAAAAACCACCAGCTGGAAAAGCTGCGGAGTATAGATACCGGGATGTTCCATGCCAAAACGCTGCAAACCTATTATAATGCCGATGGGATGCCCGGAAGTATGGAAAGAGGTATTGCAAGATTGTGCCGCTACGCCGAGGATTCTGTTGACGATGGTTTCGAGGTGATAATACTATCTGACCGTGCCATCGACTCGGAGCATGCGCCAATACCGTCATTGCTGGCTGTATCAGCGGTACATCACCATTTGATCAGGAGCGGCCGCCGTGGCGCTGTAGGTTTGGTTGTAGAGACCGGCGACACCTGGGAAGTTCATCATTTTGCTTGTTTGCTTGCTTTTGGCGCCACCGCCATTAACCCTTATCTTGCACTGTCAACCATAGAAACACTGAAGAATAACGGCAGCCTTGAAACTGACCTTGATATTAAGAAACTTCGGAATAACTATGTCAAATCGGTTAACGATGGTTTGCTGAAGATTTTCTCAAAAATGGGCATTTCCACGCTGCAATCTTACCATGGTTCGCAGGTGTTTGAAATATTAGGGATTAACCAATCAGTAGTTGATAAATATTTTACAGGCGCAGTAACGCGCATTGGCGGTTTGGGGCTTGATGAGATAGCACGCGAATCACTTTGCAAGCATAAGCTGGGTTTTGGCGGCTCAAAATCAGGCCTGCATTTATTGCCCGAAGGCGGTATTTACCAATGGAAACGCCGCGGGGAATCGCACCTGTTTAATCCAACTACAGTCCACCTGCTGCAGCACGCCACCCGCAGCAATGATTATAACGTATATAAAAACTACGCGAAAGAAATAAATGAGCAAACCGAAAAGCACTTCACCATAAGGGGATTGCTTGATTTTGCCCATCACCGCGAGCCGATCAGTCTGGAGGAAGTTGAACCGGCAGAAAACATAATGAAACGCTTTGCAACAGGTGCCATGTCCTTCGGCTCTATTTCACACGAAGCGCACAGTACTATGGCTATTGCCATGAACCGCATTGGCGGCAAAAGCAATACCGGCGAAGGCGGCGAGGATGAAATGCGGTACAAGCCCCTGCCAAACGGCGATTCCATGCGTTCGGCTATTAAACAGGTGGCTTCGGCACGTTTCGGGGTAACCTCCAATTACCTCACCAATGCCGATGAACTGCAAATAAAAATGGCCCAGGGTGCAAAACCCGGCGAAGGCGGTCAGCTGCCCGGTCACAAGGTGGACGACTGGATTGCAAAAACACGGCACTCCACACCCGGCGTTGGTTTAATATCGCCGCCGCCGCACCATGATATTTATTCGATTGAAGATTTAGCACAACTCATATTCGACCTTAAAAATGCTAACCGGGCTGCGCGTATCAATGTAAAACTGGTTTCCAAAGCCGGTGTTGGCACTATTGCTGCCGGGGTTGCCAAAGCCCATGCCGACGTTATCCTGATCGCGGGGTACGATGGCGGTACAGGCGCATCGCCCATCAGCTCCATTAAACATGCAGGCCTGCCATGGGAACTTGGTTTAACCGAGGCGCACCAGACACTGGTACGCAACAAACTGCGCAGCCGTGTTGTTTTACAAACTGACGGTCAGTTAAAAACCGGTCGTGATTTGGCCATAGCCTGTTTGATGGGCGCCGAAGAATGGGGAGTTGCCACTGCGGCGCTTGTTGCAGGCGGCTGTATCATGATGCGCAAATGCCATCTGAATACCTGCCCAGTAGGCGTTGCCACACAGGATGAAGAACTAAGAAAGCTATTCTCGGGCAAGCCCGAACACATCGTAAATCTCTTCCGCTTTATGGCCGAAGAATTGCGTGAGATTATGGCCGAACTTGGTTTCCATACTATAAATGAAATGGTTGGCCGTGTTCAGTTTTTAAAGGTTAAGGATAACCTGAAAAGCTGGAAAGCCAAAAAGATAGATCTTACAGGCATATTGCACCCGGTAAATAATCCAAAAGACGTAACGCTTTATAACAGCGAAAAGCAGGACCACGGAATAGATAACATCCTCGACTGGCGATTGCTGGAAGCTGCACAGCCTGCGTTGCTGGACAAAACACCGGTGTTCGCCACCTTTGAGGTGAGGAATGTTGACCGTACCATCGGAACTTTGTTATCCAACGAAATTTCGAAGCAGTATGGTTCATTGGGCTTGCCCGATAACACCATCAACTTTAAATTCAAAGGTTCGGCGGGGCAAAGCTTTGGTGCTTTCGCTACCAAAGGGATTTCCTTTGAACTGGAAGGCGAAGCCAATGATTATGTAGGAAAAGGCTTATCAGGGGCGCAACTGGCTATCTATCCGTCCGAAAGGGCAACGTTTACGCCTGAAGAAAATATCATTATCGGCAACGTGGCGCTTTACGGCGCAACTTCGGGCGAGGTATTTATCCGTGGTATGGCAGGCGAACGTTTTGCCGTTCGTAACTCTGGTGCTACCACTGTTGTTGAAGGCATAGGCGATCATGGTTGTGAGTACATGACAGGCGGTCGTGCCCTTATATTGGGTGAAACAGGCCGTAATTTCGCAGCAGGCATGAGCGGCGGTATAGCCTGGGTATATAACCCGGACAATACCTTCAGCGAAAACTGCAATACCGAAATGGTTGACCTCGATCCGCTGTCGGTAAAAGATGAGGAACAGATCATTGCTTTATTGCGCAAGCATGTACATTTAACCGGCAGTGAGGTAGCGCAACAACTACTTGCCGACTGGAAAAAAGCAGCTTCGCAATTTGTGAAAGTGTTTCCGAAAGAGTATAAAAAAGTTTTAGAGAAATTAGAATATCAAACTATTGGCTAATGGGAAAACCAACAGGGTTTAAGGAGTTCAACAGGGAACTTCCCGAAAAGGAACCAGCTACAGAGCGTGTAAAAAATTATAATGAGTTTGTTCATCTGTACAGTGATGAAAAACTGAACCAGCAATCGGCGCGCTGCATGAATTGCGGCATACCTTTTTGTCACTCGGGTTGCCCGCTGGGTAATATCATTCCGGAGTTTAATGATGCTGTGTATCGCAAAAAATGGGAGGAAGCTTACAACATTTTATCGTCAACCAACAATTTCCCCGAATTTACCGGCAGGATTTGCCCGGCGCCATGCGAATCGGCATGTGTACTGGGGATCAACAAACCGGCGGTCGCTATTGAAGAAATTGAAAAGCATATCATTGAGATAGCTTATCAGAAAAATCTGGTAAAACAGGTAGCACCACTGATAAAATCAGGTAAAAAGGTGGCTGTGGTGGGTTCCGGCCCCGCAGGACTTGCCGCGGCGGCGCAATTGAGTAAAGCGGGCCATTCGGTAACCGTTTACGAACGTGACGATCGCGCCGGTGGCTTGCTGCGTTACGGCATCCCCGATTTTAAACTGGAAAAATGGGTTATTGATCGTCGTGTTGAAGTAATGCAGAAAGATGGCATTGTCTTTAAATACAATACAGAAGTAGGCAAAGATATTGCCGCCGATGAACTGGTGCGCAATCATGATGCTGTTATACTGGCAGGTGGCTCAACCATTCCGCGTAACCTGCCTATCCCCGACAGGGAGCTGAAAGGCATCCATTTTGCAATGGATTTTTTAAAGCAGCAAAACAAACGCGTAAGCGATACCAGGTTTGACCAGGAAGACATTTTAGCCACTGGCAAGGATGTGATTGTAATTGGCGGCGGTGATACCGGCTCCGATTGCGTGGGTACTTCAAACCGCCAGGGTGCAAGGTCTATCAAGCAATTTGAGGTAATGATGCAGCCGCCTGCTCAGCGTACCGCACACATGCCATGGCCAACCTACCCTATGTTGCTGAAAACCACCAGCAGTCATGAAGAAGGCGCTGACCGTTTTTGGGGCGTTAACAGCGAAGAATTTTTGGGCGACGAAAACGGCAATTTACGCGCCATAAGGGTTTGCGATATCACCTGGGAACTGGATGTAATGAACCGCCCCGTCAAATTTCATAAAGTGGAAGGCTCGGAACGCGAGATACCTTGTCAAAGGGTATTCCTGGCGATGGGCTTTTTGTTCCCGCAGCATACCGGGATGATTGAAAACCTGGGCGTTGAGCTGGATGAGCGTAAAAACGTAAAAGCAAAAGAAGGCATTTACCGCACCAATGTAAGCAAAGTATTTGCCGCCGGCGATATGCGCCGCGGACAATCCCTTGTAGTTTGGGCTATCTCTGAAGGCCGCGAAGCGGCCCGCAAAGTAGATGAGTTTTTAATGGGCCACTCGGTGCTGGAAAGCAAAGATGCGGTGAACCAGTTTGAGCAGGTGTTTTAGGATAGTTCATGGCAGGAAGTCCATAGTCGATGGACCTTAATCCATGGTAAAAAAGGGATATAATTAATCAAAATAATGGAGACCGGGTGACGAGAGTTGCCCGGTTTTTTTTTGCCTTCTACGTATTTCAAGACAGATTTTTCAAGGTGAAATTTTAATGCTATTCTAATCTGCATTTAATATCCTTCTAATTTGTCTTTTGTAAATTTGCGTTCAGCGGATTTAAAATAAGAGCTTTATTTTACCCCCTGACGGACAGCTCCCAACCAACCAGGCAAATTGAATAATTTATAAATGGCGCCGGCTGATTCTTTACCGGCTATTAAACGGCAGCCATTTCTTGAGAAATATAATACCCCTGTTTTAATCAATGTTGTTAAAGGCGGTGCGGCCAAACTGTTGCACCTGCCTCCGACAACTACTTTCAGGTTGTCGCTAAATTTCTTGAAGTAAAATTGGTTTATTGAAGTTAAATTTTGCATACTGATGCCGATGTCAAAATGCTAAACTGATTTTCCCTTTTTCAGAACTTCCAATATTTTTTTCAGAAAGAACATCTTTGCAATTTGAAAGCATCGCGTTTAACAGATCATCGGTGGTGCCATAATGAACCACATCAATTACCGATGTGCCCGAAGCGGTAAATCTCTTATTGGTGCTTTTTATACTTGCGATGCTGTTTATTTCAGTGAAAAACGAATTAAAGCCCGAAAAACCAAGACCTTTGATACTGATGGAAGTTTTCATCATTGTGCCTACATGGGCAAGGGCTTTGGCCCGTGCGGCAGAATCGATACCAGCCAATTTAACGCTGTCTGCAGCGGTTAACGGGTGTAGACGGTGATCAATATTCGCCATAGTAACCGTTAACATAGTGTGTTTATTTTTAAGGGCTTCTTTAACCGCTTTGGTTGAATTTTTAACCCTGATAATGGCAGATGGAATTTTAAATGGCTTATTTTTTAAACTTTGTGCTGCAGTGCTGGTCATTTCCGAGCTGGCTGCTAATAAAACATCGCCTTGATTTTTTAAAGTAATTAACTGACCATTGAACGTAGCCATTTGTATTTGAATGCCGTTTGTGTCCATATTTTTTATTTTATCAATGATTACCTCTTGCTCTATAGCATTAAGCTGGGCTGACAGCGTATTTGTCTGATCATATAGATCATAACATTTGGTAATGTAGTTATCTACTTCGGGAACACCTAAGGCATCAGTCGGCCTGCTAATACCATTGGGGTTAGTTGGCGTATTAATGGGTATGTTATTAAGTGGCGGAGTGTTGGTCGGCGTTGCATTGGCAGGCTGTTTGCTGGTAGCTTGTGAATAACCGCTCCCGAAAAACAAGATAAAAAGTAAGTTTAAGCATAAAGTAGAATAGGCTGATTGTTTCATTTTCGTAATTATTCAATATTTAATTTTATTCTGCAACCATCTTAATACCAAATCCTGAACCGGCGTTTTTATTGCCTGAATCAATTGTTTCATTTACATGTAATACTTAGAATAACGTTCAGGACCTAACATAATATACCAATTTAAAATCGCTGGCGAACCCAGAGTAAGGAACCCAATGACAACCTGGCAATGGCGTCAATTTAAAGAATTAACCCCATTCGAGCTTTACGACATACTGGCCTTGCGACACGAAGTTTTTGCGCTAGAACAGAACTGCCTGTA
>JBIOHE010000210.1:0-7754 GCA_044448725.1 Sphingobacteriales bacterium
AGGTATAAGGTACCAAATAAATTAAGAATTTTTATTTGACAGGATAATCACTAATTTTACTCAATAAATTCAATTATGTCATTACAAAAGATCAACACCCGGACCATCGTCCTTATCTTGATGATAGTTGCGGCAGCAGCTATGCGTTTGCTTAGCTATAAGTTTCCTTATATATTAAGCAATTTTACACCGGTAGGGGCAATAGCTCTTTTTGGCGGCGCTTATTTTACCGACAGATGGAAGGCTTACGCTGTTGTTTTGCTTACCTTGTTTGCAAGCGACATACTGATCAACTATTTATATACCTCAAAATGGGTTTTATGGTATGGCGGATCATTTTGGGTTTATTTAACTTTTGCCGTTATGGTGTTTATCGGCAGCCTTATTAAAAAGGCAAATGTTGCCAACGTTGCCATTGCCTCTCTGGCGTCTGTTTGTGTGCACTGGCTTATTATTGATATGCCCTGGTTGTACGGTTCGCTTTATCCGCACAATTTGGCAGGCTATGGCCAATCGCTGGTTGCTGCTATTCCTTTTGAGCGGAATATGGTTTTGGGGGATATTGTTTTTTGTGCGATTTTATTCGGCGGCTTTGAATTTGCTAAAAGTAAATACAGCGTTCTGCGGAGCAATAAAGAACTCGCACTGTAATCTGTAAACATATGATTTATTGAAAGCGGTCCGGATTTTTCGGGTCGCTTTTTCTATTTTACAGATAAGGGGTTCGATTTTTCCTGCAATCTAATGAACTCCTTAACTGTTCTTCTTCTGAAAGCTGTAATACAAGTAGAATAAAGAAGGCAGTATTAAAAAACTGCCGGTAAATAGCCCCCAGCCCAAATCTGCGATTGTCTTTTCCGGGGCATGAAGTGTGAGCAGGGAAAGATTTTCTCCGCCCATGAGCAGTACAATATACGGAAAATGCATATAGCCGACCGCTAAAAGGATCATTGTAATCTGGAAGGCAGCAAGTACGCGGATTATTTTCTTTTTTCCTTTATAGATCATCACCCAAAGTATAAACAATGAAATTGATGCCGCTATAACAGCGGTTAAACAAACCGGGTTGCCAAATAGCATACGGGCCAGGTGCATGTTTTGTAATTCAGCCGCTAAAAATACCATTCCGCCAAAAAACACAGCTAAAATATTCATTATCCTCGCTTTTCTGACGAACCGCCGGGCATCTTTATCGTCATCTGCTTCGCCTACAAGGTAAATTGCTGCAAGGTATCCGCTCAGCGCAACCGTGAAAAAACCGACCGCAACGGAAAAGTAATTCAACCAGTCGAAAATATAAGCCGAAAGGAAGGACTTAGCATTAAGATCGATTTGCCCCGAAATTACACTGCCGGCTATGATCCCTAAAAATAAAGGCGTAACAAAACTGGAATAAACGAAAATATGGTTGTACAGATTTTGTGTCTTTTCGTCCTTTACTGCGTCATAGCTCCTGAAGGCGAAGGCAGTTCCCCGGGCGGTAATACCTAACAACATAATCAATAAGGGGATGTGCAGGTAGGTACACATATCGCTGTATATCACAGGGAAACCCACAAACATAATTACCACGGCAATAATGAGCCACATGTGGTTTGCTTCCCAAATTGGGCCTATGGCGTGGTACATCGTTTTTCGCGTTCTTGATTTATTCTTTTCGGATGTAAACAGTTCAATAATCCCTGCGCCAAAATCCGCACCGCCAAGCAGGAAGTATAGTACAATAGCCAAAAACAAAAAGGTGATAACAATATACAACATAAGCTATACTTTAACAGGATCGCAGGATTCGTACAATTCGGGAACCATTCTTATTTGCCTGCTCAGTAAAAAGATAACAGCCAGGCTTAATGTAAAATAGACTGCCGTAAAAAGATAGAATGTATAATGTATGCCCGGCATAGGCGTAACAGCCTGGCTGGTTCGCATAATCCCCTGTATGATCCAGGGTTGCCGGCCAACCTCGGTAACTGTCCAGCCGGCCTCAACCGCGATAAATCCAAATGGGGTAGCCAAAATAAACAGGTAGAGGAACCATTTTTTGGAAAGCCAGCTATTCTTTTTCCATAGTGCGATAAAATACAAAATACCCGTCAGCATCATAGCAGATCCGATGGTGATCATTAGGTCAAAAGCGAGGTGGGTTATTGCTATCGGCGGCTGGTTTTTTGACGGTATTTTATCGAGGCCATTGACAACCTGCCCGGGGTTATCATTTACCAACAGACTTAATAAGCCGGGAATTTCAATAGCATATTTAACTTTTTTGTTGATTGTATCGGGTATGCCTCCAAAAATCAGCGGAGCAAATGCCTGGGTGTGAAAATGGGCTTCCATTGCCGCTAATTTGGCCGGCTGATTTTCAGCAGCATTTTTTGCAGATAAATCACCGCTAAAAGGTTGTAAAATAGCCGCCGCTGCGCCAAAAACAATGGCTATCTTAAATGCTTTGGTATGAAATTGCACATTTCTTTTTCTGCTGACCATCAGCGCATGAATGCCCGCAACGGCAAAGCCGGTTGCAGAAAACGCCGCCAGGGTCATGTGCAACGCTTCGGAAAACCACGAACCATTGAACATAGCTTTAACCGGGTCGATATTTAGGTACTGTCCGTTTACAAAATCAAAGCCGGCCGGGTTGTTCATCCATGAATTGGCTGATACCACCAGGATTCCGGAAGTTATACCGCTCACACCGACCAAAACGCCGGTACTCCAGTGAAACCATTTATTAAAGCGGCCCCATCCGTAAAGAAAAAAGCCTAATGCGATGGCTTCGATAAAAAAGGCGACCCCCTCCAGCGAAAATGGCATGCCGAATATCGGCCCGGCATGTTCCATAAACTTTGGCCATAACAATCCTAATTCAAGAGATAATATGGTACCGGATACAGCGCCTGTAGCGAAAAATATAGCTACACCTTTGCTCCAGGCCTGGGTAATGTTTTTATAAACAGGGTTGCCGGTTTTTATCCATTTATAATGTGATACTGCCATAAATACAGGCATGACCATACCTATGCAGGAGTAGATGATATGAAAACCAAGTGAAATGGCCATTTGCGACCTGGCAGCGAGAAAGTCATTCATGTCCTTTCAGTCATTTTAACTGAACAAAGGTAGTATTAAATGCGGATATGGACTGGCTAATGATGCAGTTTATCGCGCAGCAAACCATAAACCCAGGTGCCTGCAATGGCGCTTAATAAGGTGACACAGACTACCAGGAAGCCGCTGCCTATCTGCGCGAACAATGGTCCGGGGCAAGCGCCGGTAATGGCCCATCCCAGGCCGAATATCAGCCCGCCATACACTGTACCCCAGTGGAATTCTTTTTTTGGAATAATGATGTCATCGCCTTTGATTGTTTTAAGCTGAAACTTTTTTATGATCAAAATTGAGACCATACCTACTGCAATCGCACTGCCGATGATGCCGTACATGTGAAAGGCCTGGAACCGGAACATTTCCTGTATCCTGAACCAGGAAATTACTTCGGATTTGACGAGGATGATACCAAATAAGATCCCGAGGATTAAATATTTAAGATTGCGCATCATAGTTGGATGAGATAAGGTAAAATAAACCAGGTCATTACAAAGCCGCCGATCATAAAGCAGCAGGTGGCAAGCAGCGAGGGCCATTGAAGCGAAGCAATACCCATAATTGAGTGCCCGGATGTGCAGCCGCCGGCATAGCGTGTGCCAAAACCAACCAAAAAGCCGCCAACCACAATAAAGATAAAGCCCCTTAGAGTGAACAATTGCTGAAAGCTGAAAATATCAGCCGGCAATAAGCCGCTAAAGTCTTTTACTCCCTGTTGTTTTAATAAATCCGTCGTATGCGGGTTTATATTCACAGGATGCTGCCCGTTTAAAAATTGAGCGGCAATAAAGCCTCCGGCAACTATACCTGCAACAAAAAACAGGTTCCAGGTTTCTTTTTTCCAGTCGTGCTTAAAAAATGAGATGTTCGCGGGAATACAAATTGCGCAAATATGCTTTAGCGATGAAGATATACCGAACGCCTTATTTCCTGCTAATAATAAAGCCGGGACAATAAGGCCCATTAAGGGGCCTGCTATATACCAGGGCCAGGGTTGTTTTATTAAATATTCCATAAAGTCTATTGATGAACTGGATTTTGCAAATATAATTAAAAATTGAAAAAAAAAATATGTTATTTGGAATTAATCTATATATTAGTCCCGTTAAAATAAATCTAAATACTAACAGGCCATTTTGAAGCGGTTTTTTGCCATCATATTATTGAGTATCCACCTGTTTTATATAGGAGGTTATTCCCTGTTATTCCAGTATTATATTAACAAGGCGGATGAGCAGATGGTGAAGGAGATATTTGATAACAAAATTGATACTACGCAACTCATCCAGTTAAAAATACCGGTGAACATGCCCACCATACAGGATTGGACCGATTACGCAGTTGTTGAAGGCCAGATACAGCTGAAAGATGCTTACTACAATTACGTAAGGCTTAAAATGACCCGTGACACCATGTATTTTATTTGCCTTGCAAATGCAACTAAAACGCGCCTGGTAAATGCAAATATTATTACAGCCAAACAGATCGCTGATGTTCCCCTGAGTAAAAAAGGCCAGGAACCCGCATCTAAAAAGGCTAATACATTAAGTGACTATAATTTACAGGCGTTTAAATATAATTATTCAGCTCATGGCATCTGCCAAAAGCTATCCGAAGCGCCTGTAGCAGTTCTTTCAGACGACCCTTTCATTGAATCTCCGGGCAAACCGCCCAATTTCATCAGCTAACACTGCTTTTTAATCTTAATTTACCTGCCATGTTTTTTTGTATGGCTGTGTTTTAGTTTTTTTTTAAAAACCTGAATTGCTTTTTGCATTTGAATTTGTAATCAAATGTGCATTGGGCGTGATTCAAAATGCAGCAAATCACGGAATGTTCCATCGGAACACATGGTGAGAAAACGCGGCGTGGTGAATTGCACAGCGTGCATTATGCAGGTTTTTAAACAAACTTATTGTTAGGGTTTTAAAGCATTGTCTTCCTATATTGTTGATAACCAATGTTATTGTTGAAATAACAATGAATATTCAGTGGTTATTGCACCAGCTTTCTTCAATCCTTTTTATTTAATTTTTTAACCAAAGATTATGATTAAATCTTTACGCCTATATTTTTATAGGTATTGTACGGCTATATGCTGTTTAATGATTTTTGCACAAGTTGCCAATGCGCAAACCGATGCTGATGCGCTGATGCTACCAAAGAATTTTTTCTGTGCCGGTGCTGTTTACTCGTCCAGCAACTGGACAAATTACTGGGAAGGTACTTTTAAACGTGATAATGGCAATATCGGCAGGTTAACTACCGGTTCGTACATGGTTATGGGGAATTATGGTATCACCAATAAACTCGATGTTTTGTTTTCCGTTCCCTATGTTACTACTAATGCCTCTGCCGGTACACTAAAGGGCCAGCATGGTGTGCAGGATCTAACGCTCACGTTAAAGTGGCTTGCTTTTCAAACAGAAATAGGGAAAGGTATTTTTAGCGCACATGCCATTCTTTCGGGAACCATACCGTTAACTAACTATGAACCCAATTTCTTGCCATTGTCCATTGGGTTACATTCTGAAAACGTATCGCTTCGCGCGCTTGCTAATTATCAGATTGGCAGATTTTTTTTAGCAGGCGCAGGTCAATATATCCAACGCAGCGATGTGAAGATCGATCAGGAATCATATTACACAACCACGCTGATAAACAGCAACCGGGTTTATATGCCTGATGTAAATAATTTTCTTTTTAGTACCGGCTATCGCAGCCTGCGGTTTAACGCTGAGGCAATACTATCGCAAACCACAACTCTTGGCGGGTTTGACATCCGTAAGAACGATATGCCTTTTCCAGGTAACCGAATGAATTGGACATCTGCAGGCGCATTATTTAAATATAGTTTTTCAACAACCGGGCTTGAACTTACTGCCGGGGGAAATTATGTTTTGCAGGGAAGAAATGTTGGACAAATCACCGGTTTTTTTGGCGGTGTACTTTACGTATTTGATTTAAAGAAAAAAAACACAAAATAATTTTAACCATGAAAAAACTTATACTTAATGTAATGCCGCCTATGGTTTTGGCCGCATCTGTTTTTTTTGGGGCATGTAAAAAAGAGGTAATTGACCGTACAACAACATATTCAGCATTGGCCCCCGCTAATATCGATTTGAATGCCGATACATG
Organism: Sphingobacteriales bacterium; assembly: GCA_044448725.1. Classification (GTDB taxonomy): domain Bacteria; phylum Bacteroidota; class Bacteroidia; order Sphingobacteriales; family Sphingobacteriaceae; genus Mucilaginibacter. Next base: position 6,247 of record JBIOHE010000210.1, read on the forward strand.
GAAACCTATCTTAATTTCCGATCCATCAGCATTCAACCTGCCTGCTCCCGATGCCATCGGCTCATACGCTTACACTGCAGACATAAATGAGATTAAAGGTTATCAAAACAATTTAACCAATGCTCAAAAAACTGTAATTAGTTACTGGAGCGCGGGAGCTGTATTAAGGTGGAATGAGATTTTAAGGGATTTGGTGGCTAAATATAATTTGGCGCCATATCAAAACCCCGACGGGTCTTTCCCTTTTCCAAGTGCCGCCAACCCATTTGCATATCCGCAGTTTCCGTTTTCAAATCCGCCGTATGCTGCACGGGCCTACGCCTATGTAAGCGCTGCGCAATATGATGCGCTCATAGCAGCTTATCACTTTAAGAAACTTTACAACCGGTCGGCGCCATACGTTAACAATACTGATGTACAGGCGCTTATTCCTAAATCGGCACTCCCATCATACCCAAGTGAAGATGCAGTGGTTGCAGGCGCGACAGTTGAAATGATGAAATTATTATTTCCTACAGAAGTGGATTTTATACAGCAAAAAGCAAATGAAGAAATGCAATACCGCATAATGGCTGGCGCCAATGTTCGCGGCGAACTTACTGCCGGGCAATCGCTTGGTGTGCAGGTAGCTGATTTATTTGTAGCCCGCGCTAAAACTGACAATGCAGGCAAGGCAATAGGTTCACCTGCAGAATGGGTTTCTTTACAAACTAATGCTACTTCGAGAGGAGATCAGTATTGGGTTAGCCTTGAATCGCCCAAAAGGCCACCGATGCTTCCATTGTTTAATAAAGTTATCCCTTTTTTATTTGATACACTTACAGTTAAAGCGCTACGTCCGGGGCCGCCTAATTTAGCAGGGTCCGCTGCTTTTAAGCAAGAGGAGGCCGATGTGCTCGCGGTTAGTCAACACCCTACAAGGGAGCACCAGGCGCAAGTTCAATTTTGGGCTGATGGTATTGGTACCTATGCTCCGCCGGGACATTGGAATGCTATTGCAGCAGCCGAATTTGTGAAGCAACATTATAGCGAAGTACGCTGGGCAAGGAATTTTGCACTATTAAACATGGCCGAAATGGATGTCGCAATATGTTGCTGGGATACCAAGTATTATTATTTTAACATGAGGCCTACCCAGGCAAACCATCAAATAAAGACATTAACAGGCATTCCGAATTTTCCATCTTATACGTCCGGACATTCAAATTTTAGCGCAGCTGCTGCGGCGGTGCTTGCCTATTTATTGCCGGATAGGGGAACCAAATTTACAGATATGGCTACTGAAGCCGGAATGTCGCGGTTTTATGGGGCAATACATTACCGAAGTGACGTTATGGTTGGCCTGCAGGAAGGGGCAAGCGTTGGAGAATACGCGGTAAAAAGAGGCCAATCGGACGGGGCAGGACCGGGTAATTAACGAGAAATATTTGATTAATAACCTATGTGAACGTGGGTAAAGGTTCCGGTAAAACGGAGCCATTTAAGGACTTTAATGTTTGAACTTAACC
>JBIOHE010000211.1:0-7697 GCA_044448725.1 Sphingobacteriales bacterium
CATGACAAAACCATTTAATTTTGAAATACTTCTTTCAAAAATCAAAAATATCTTAACCCTTCGGGACACCTATAAACGCACGTACAAAAAGCAGATGGATGTGAAATTGCAGGAAACTCCTTTACAAAATGAAGATGAGATACTATTAAGGAAAATAGTCGACTATATAGAAATGAATATCTCTAACGATAGCCTTTCGGTAGAAGAATTAAGTCGGCAGATGAACATGAGCCGGGTATCGCTTTATAAAAAAGTTTTAATGCTTACTGATAAAGCACCAGTTGAGTTTATCCGTTCTATAAGACTTAAAAAAGCGGTGTATTTACTTGAGACCAGCCAAATGACAATCAGTCAGATTGGTTACGAAGTTGGCTATAATTCGCCCAAATATTTTACAAAAGCATTTAAGGATGAGTATAACACCACTCCCTCCACCTATGTCAGTTCAATTCGGCAACAGAAACTGAAAGAAAAGAACAGTTAATTAAATTTAACCGGTTATTGCCCCTTCTTATCCGCGTTACGACAAACCAATTAGTCCCGATTTGTTGTCAATTAAGTCAATATTCCGCGAAAAATAAATAAAACATGAAATCGGAATGATTTTATGTGATGTAAGGCCCTGATTTTAAGTTTGTTGCAAACTGGTTAACATTGTGGGCTGTATTCATTATCAAATTCGGTATTCCTGTTTTTTAAGCAACCATAGCTTTACTTTCCGAATATGACTTCAATGCCATGTGCTCCAACTCATTGCATTTAGAACATATCCGGCCAATTATAATAGAAAGATCCAGAACCGTTAATTTATTTTTTTGACTTAAGTACAGCAAGCCTGTACCCCGGTTAAAGTTAGGCGGCTTTCGGTATGGATTGGCGCGAAAAGATTTTCTGCAGGTAATTTAAAGAAGTCTTTTGGCGCATATATCGCTTAAAATTTAAACTTAATAAAATATGAAAGAAGAGTAAATCAGGAAACCCAACAAACACCAAAACAATGAACCAATTATTAAAAAACATTAAAATTCCTTTATAAAATGGATAAAAATTTACAACGAAGAATGAAACGCAGTATCACCTTATTCGTAGCAAGCATGTTGCTGTGTTTTTCGGGCTACGCGCAAACCCTCCGTATCTCTGGGAAGATAACAAGTGCGGACAACGATGAGCCGATGATGGGCGTCAGTATTAAGGTTAAAGGGACTCCAAACGGAGCGGTTTCTGCCATTGACGGCAGCTATGTGATAACAGCAAAGCAGGGCGATATACTCGTTTTTAGCTATTTAAGTTATACAACTCAGCAAATAACAGTTGGAAAATCCGACAAAATAAATGTTAAGTTGAGTTCGACATCCAGTAATTTAAACGAAGTGGTTGTTGTTGGATACGCTAAGAGGGCGAGAAAAGATCTTACCGGCTCAATTAGTTCAATATCAGGGAAAGACCTGCGCGCAACACAACCAACTACTTTTGACCAGGCGCTACAGGGCAAAGTTGCAGGTGTGGTGGTTCAACAGGTATCGGGCCAGCCCGGCGGCGGCGTATCTATTCAAATACGTGGTGTGTCGTCAATAACCGGCTCTAATTCGCCATTGTATGTAATAGATGGGGTTATTATTCCTCCGGTCGGCGATCCCGGTACTGGTTCAAACCCATTAAATTCTATCAATCCTAATGAAATTGAATCAATAGATGTATTGAAGGATGCTTCGGCAACAGCCATATACGGTTCGCAGGCAACCAATGGTGTAATTGTTATCACTACAAAAAGGGGTAAAGCCGGGGCGCCGCAGATAGCGTATGATTTCTATGCGGGTGACCAGGAAATAGCGAAGCGGATGCCTGCGGTGAATTTACCGCAGTTTGCCTCTATCATTAACGACCGGTCTGTTGCCTGGGGCTTTGATTTCAGGCCCCAATTTGCCAATCCTAAATATTTAGGCCCTGGTACCGACTGGCAAAAAGCATTATTCCGGAGAGCGCCCGAGATGAACCACGAAATTACTGTAAGCGGTGGAGACGACAGAACCAACTATTTACTGTCAGCCGGGTATTTTGACCAGGAAGGGATAGCCCTTGGCTCTGATTTTACAAGATACTCGGTACGGCTGAATCTGGACAATAAAACAACTAAATGGCTAAAAATAGGGACGAGCCTTCAGTTGACGCATGTTGATGAAAATGTAGCTGCGACCGGTCAAAGTGTAATCAATACCGCACTAAGCGTTACCCCTGATATTGCGGTAGTCAACCAAGACGGCTCCTATGGTGGTCAAACCGACCCCAACGGTTGGGTAGCAGCTTTTCCCAACCCGGTGGCATTAGCAAAAATTATCAAAGACCAAAGAAGGAGGAATCAAGTATTCGGCAATGTATATGCCGAAATACAGTTTGCAAGAGAACTGTCGCTGCGGAGTGAGGTATCCGGTAACTTCGATTTTAGTACAGAAGATAGGTTTTCACCAACTTTTAAATTTGGTAGAAATAACGTCAGCCAAAACTTTGGTTCCTCTAATTCCTACCAATATTTTTATACGGTAGTGCGCAACTTTTTAAATTACTATCATAATTTCAAAACTGTTCATATCGATGCTACAGCAGGGCACGAAGCGCAGCAGGGCACTTTCGAAAATGTTGGCGCCGCGCGAAGGAATTTTGCTTCAGACAATGTGCAGGCGATTAATGCCGGTGATTATACCACGGCCACAAACTTCGGCGATAATTCACAATCGAACCCTACCGGCGGCTCTGCACAGGAATCCTGGTTCGGCCGTTTCAATGTTTCCTTGAATGACAGATACTCGCTAACAGGCAACATACGGAATGATGGTTCTTCAAATTTTCCAAGCAACAATCGTTGGGTTACTACCTATTCGGGTGGGTTTGCCTGGAAAATTAATAACGAGGCATTTTTGAAAGGTGTGAACAGTATAAATGAATTGAAACTAAGGCTTGGTTATGGGGTAACCAACAACCAGGGCATACCAGGCAATACCTTTGTAACCCAACTTAACACGGTTGCAAGTAGCTTATCAGGTACAGCACAGTCTCAAAACAATTTGGCAAATCCGGACGTGAGGTGGGAAAAAACAGATTATTATAATGCAGGAATTGACGGAACATTTTTTAATGGGCGGTTAAGTTTTACACTTGATGTTTATGACCGCGAAGTAAACGGCCTCTTATTACAGGTGCCGCTTCCGGAATACTCTGGTACTGTAGCGGGTTGGGGTCCGGGGGCCATGCAAGCGCCTTATGCCAATGTCGGCTCGCTAAGCAACAAAGGGGCCGACTTCCAGATCAACTCTACAAATATTAATTCTAAAAATTTTAGCTGGAAAACCGGTTTTACCATATCGCGGAACATTAATAAAGTGACCAGTTTAGGCGCTGGTGGAGACCAGGCTAACTTAAGCGAGAAAACTTATCTTCCACAGGTTAACGACATAATTGAAAAAACAGTGGTGGGCCAGCCCATTGGCGAATTTTATGGCTATGTATTTGATGGGATTTTTTCAAAGCCAAGTGATTTTCTAACACATGCCCGGCCTGCTGACGCAAACGGTAACCCCTATCCGGTTTCTTCGGCAGGCGGGGGTATCTGGTATGGCGACCGTATGTTTAAAGACTTGAATGGTGACGGTATTATCGACTCAAGGGACGAAACCTTTTTGGGCTCGCCACTCCCAAAATTCCAGTACGGTATCAACAATACATTTACCTACAAAAATTTCGATTTGAATATTTTCTTCAGCGGCAGCTATGGCAACAAGGTATTCAATCAAATGGCTATACCGGAAGAAGATCCGCAAAATAATGGCACTTTTTTTACATCGGTATTAAACTATGCGAAATTGGCTTTAGTTGATCCCAACGGCTCTGCAACCGATGTTAACAATGTATATGTTACCAACCCGAAAACAACGATTATAGGTTTGAGAAATGATAATACCAACGGTAATTTCCGTCCTAATAGTTTGATGTTTGAGGATGCTTCATTCCTGCGTTGCAAAAATATCACCTTAGGTTACAAGTTTTCACAAGACCTTTTGTCAAAAATAGGCGTGAATTCAGTTAGGGTATTCGCTACTGTGGCTAATGCATTTGTAATTACAAAATATAAGGGCATGGATCCTGAGATAGGCTCGTGGAACCCGCTTCAGGCAGGATGGGACGGCGGTTATTATCCGCAGCCGAGGGTGTTTACCATGGGGGCAAACATAATCGTAAAATAATAAAACAATTATCGATTTAAAATATATGTTTATGAAATCAATTCACAAAATTATAACCATCCTGTTATTTGCAGCCGCAATAGCCGGATGTAAAAAGAATTTTTTGGACCGTCCGTCCAACTCGCAGATCAGTTCTGTTAATTTTTATAAAAGCACCTCCGATTTACGGCTGGCTACTGCAAGCCTGTACGGCGGTCAAACCTGGTGGCAATTTAGCAATGAGGCCTGGATACAACTTGGCGACGTATTGGCCGGTAACGCCAGTTTTCCGTATAATGGCGATTTGGTACAGCTTTTTACACGTACCGTTACCAGCTCAAATAATCTTATGACCAATGGCTGGGTTGGCTTGTACAATACTATAGGGCAATGTAATGGCGTTATTAATGCTATACAGAAACAGGCGTCTTCGTCCATTTCGGCAAAAGACAAAAATGCGGCTATAGCCGAGGCAAGGTTTATTCGTGCCGTAGCTTATTATCACCTGGCGGTTTATTTTGGAGACGTGCCAATTATCGAAGATAACAGCAAACTGATAAAAAATCCGCTGCTCCCTCGTAATATTGTTTCGGATGTCTATAAATTCGTTACCATCGACCTGACTTATGCAGCAAATAATCTTCCAAAAACGGATGTAAAAGGCCGGGTAACCAGCTGGTCGGCTCAGGGAATGCTGGGCAAGGTGTATTTAACATGGGCAGGTTTAGGCCAAAGTGGCGGGCAGCGCGACACGAAATTGCTTGACAGTGCCGCAAAGTATGCGGGCAACGTATGTAAAAATAGCAATTTACAGCTTTTTGGGCAGAATGATCCGAACCATCAAGGTTATTATGACTATTTCAGGCCGTCAAACAACGATAACCCTGAATCATTATTTTCTTTACAATGGGTTGGGGGCACAGGTTATGGAAATGGCAACGCCATACAACTCTTGTTTTCGCCAAATTCAATCCTTACCCCTCAACGGGGAGGCGCATGGGAGCCCCTGCAGCCAACCTACGATTTATACCTGGATTACTCGCATAAAGATTCCATACGCCGCAAAGCTACTTTTATGCTCACTGGGGATCATTATCCGGAATTAGATCAAATCGATGGTGGTTATAAGGCAACCCAGCCGGGCTTGAAGAAACACGTCATTGGCACCGAAAAAGATAACAATTCGCCATCAATGGATGCCTGGTCAGATATTGAACACAATACAATTCTTAGGTTGGCCGATGTGTACCTGGTGTATGCCGAGGCGCTTCTTGGGAATAATGCCACTATCGCCGGTGGAGATGGCCTTAAATATTTCAACCTGGTGCGGGCAAGGGCAGGCGTTGATACTGTTAAGACGCTGGACGCCACAACACTGCGTAAAGAAAGAAGAATTGAACTTGCTTATGAAGGGCAATACTGGATAGACCTGGTTAGGTATTCTTATTATGATCCGGCTAATGCTGTGCAGTTCGTTAATAGTGCGGATGTTAATCATGCCCGTATTTCGTTTACTTATGACACTCTAAAGAAAACTGCTACAAGGGATTCAATTTCGCCGCCAATTACGCTTCCGGCAACCATAAGTTCATTTAGGCTGCCAATTCCGGCATCTGAGATGGTCTCCGACCCCAAATTGCTGGCTCCACCGGTGCCTTATTATTGATTATTAATTTTTAACAATTAAAAATATATTAACATGAAAAAAAATTTAGACATGCGCTTGTATTTATTGCCGCTATTACTGATGGTGGTGGCTTTATTTCCAGCTTGTAAAAAAAACAATGTGGGTTCTTCTAACCCACCGGTAATTACGGGCGTTAGAAGTTATGTTGCTTCACCAAATGACACTGTTTTGACCAGTGCCACTCCACATGGCCAATGGGTGGTGATAACCGGGGCGAATTTAAAAAGTACGAGCCGAATAGAATTTGACGGTGTGCCCGCATCTTTCAATCCTGTATTATTTGCGGAAAAAAGCCTCGTTGTGCAAATTCCCACGATAATGTTTTCAACTGTTGACACCAGCAAGCTTTATACCGTAAAGGTTACAACAGCAGGGGGGGCCGCCACGTTTAATTTTAAACTGGGTCCGCCGGCACCTGCTGTTTGGGGCATTTCAGATGTATTTGCCGCCCCGGGCGATTCGGTTTATCTTTTTGGTGGGAATTTACTATTTATAAAGAGCTTAACGTATGGAGGACTCCCCGTTCCACACTTTAATACGACCGCGTATGGAGACTCTATTGGCTTTGTGATGCCGGCTGGAACACAAAGCACCAAGCTGGTAATAGTAACGGCTAAATCGGGTACGGCCGTGGATACCATAAGTGCGAAGCCAGCCATTTATGGCATTTCCTACGTTAATCCCAAACTTGGTGATTCGGTTTATATTTATGGTCTTTACCTTAAGACTATCTCGTCATTTACTTTTGGCGGTGCTACTATTACTAATTTCACAGAAGGTCCACGTGGCGCTTATGTTAAGTTTGCGGCTCCAGATAATAACAGCTACTCAAGTGGACCAGTAACCATTTCTACCAGTTATGGAACGACTATGACCCTTGATAGCGTAAATACTCAAAATAACGATAAAAATGGTCTTTTAGGAGATATGGAGTGGGGTGATAATTTTGGTTTTGGCTGGGGCCAATATGAACGTTTAACTGGGGAGTGGGAATCTCCCTACGGGGAATTTAATGGTCCGATGGGAAATGATCATAGTCAGATTATGGTAATTGATTGTCCTAGAGATAATCCTGTTTTAGGTGCCGGTGCAGTTCAGAACATCCCATTAGGTAATTCTAATACGGGTAATCACTGGTTGCCTGTGGCAAATCTTACAGATCATCCTTCAGCCTGGGCTTTTCAATTTGACATAAGTGTGGCTAAACCATGGATAGGAGGTACTCTTCTTATTAAAGTTCGTTTTGCAGGTGACACTTATGTTGCACGTTATGAGCCATGGAAAGGTAGTAAAGCTGGTTTTCAAACGAGAGGTTGGGAAACCGTAATTATTCCTTTATCTGCGTTCAAATCAAAAGTTGACCAATTAGGGGATGGTGTATCAATTACTCAAATAAGCGATTTATTAGGGCCTACTGGTGCGGGTCCTTATGATATGTACCTTGAAAATTTCGGTAAATCGTCAGTTGCAACTGGTTTTACAGCCGCATTTGACAATATAAGATGTGTGCGAATTGCATATTAAATAGCCTACGGCCTCACAGCATAACAAGTTGCTGTGGGGCTTTTTACCAATTGAAAACATTTGTTAGAAAAGAATAAGAAAGGGAAATGAGGGAAATTGGGACAGTGGTAAAATAAATGAATGTCAAATAATTGAAAAAGGGCAATGACGGGGAATAAAAACAAAAGCATATAAAATGGAATAGAAATATAGATATGTCAAATGTTTCACATATATGCTCCTGTGGAAAACTATAGTGTGTCGTAAAACCTACAAAACACTAGGCTATATAG
>JBIOHE010000212.1:0-7620 GCA_044448725.1 Sphingobacteriales bacterium
ATTTATACCGCTATACTGATTACGATATGGCATTAGAATTTTTTGAAAAATCTTTAGCCATTGCGACAAAGGTATCAGACGATCATTTAAAGGCCAATTTGTATTTGAATATGGGCGTTGTTTATTATCATAAAAACAGTTTTAACCAGGCCCTGAATTTTTATGATAAAAGCAATGCTCTATTTACTGCTTTAAATGATTCGGTGAATATGCTTCAATGTATGCAAAACAAAGGCGTTGTATATTTTAACCTTCATCAATTTGGTTTAGCTGAAAGTTTACTGAATGAAGCTAATAAAAGGGCGAAACAGTTGGATTTGAATGAACCTGTAGCAAGTATAGACCTTACACTTGCTGATTTATATATTGCCCAGGATAAGTTTGACGATGCGGACAAAATCATCAACGAAGGCGTGATTTTTTCAGGAATCGTTAAAAGTGAAAAAATCCAATCCGACTTTAAATATACAAGGTATCAGCTGGAATTAAAACGGAAGAATTACGGACGCGCCGTTGCTTATCTTTATGACATTTATAAGCAAGACAGCACTACTTATATGCAAAGCTCATCAGCGCAAACAACATTGATCCGCGAACAGTTTACACAGCAGGCCCGTCAGCGCGAAAATGAAATTTTGTTACAGCGCCAGGAGTACGACCGTGTAAAGTTTTGGGGCGTAGCAATAGTTGCCGGCCTGTTACTTGTATTGGTAGGCTTGTTAATACATAATGTAAAACGCAAGGCCAAAACTAATACCCAGCTTACAAATCTGAATGCCGAAGTTTCCCGGCAAAAGGATAACCTCGACAGGATAAACCATCACCTGGAAGAAATTATTGATGAAAGAACCCAGGACCTCCAGATAAAAAACAAAAAGCTTTCAGAGTACTCTTCCTACCTGTCGCACCAAATACGTGGCCCTATTGCTACACTTAAGGGTTTAATGAACCTTGAGAAAGAAGGCCTCGTTGACCAGCCTGAATGTATCAGGATGATGAATAAATGCGTTGGCGAAATCGACGACAAGATCATTGAAATGAGCGACATGCTCCATGATCCCAGGAGAGCAGGCTTTTAACAGAAGTTTGCAGTTTTGAGTTTGCGGTTTGCAGGATGACTATGCCTGAATAAGTTCAATTTTTTATTTTTTTTCAAACGTGAAACGTTTGAACTGCTCAAGCTCACTACTCAAGCCTAAAACGGCCACTTCGCATGGATCTGCGCTTCGAATAAGCCAAGGTAGACGCAATAATGCGCTATCATTTGAAGAATAAGTAAGTTTTTATGTTTGCTATATCCTTTTGTTTCAAAGGCTAGTTTTTCATGAGCCGAGGTAACGAAAAACATCTTTTCCCCCTTGCTCGGTTTAAATCCTGACTTTAAAAGATCAAATGCTTTAACTTTTAATTTAGTGCCGGGATCATGAATTGTCCCGGCTTTCGAGGTATCAGCGCAGGGAATTGAGATCATATATTTTGACATAACAGGCAGATTAAAAAACCTGTTTTGCAATCATTGGTCCAAAATGCTATGATTTGAATATAATGTCTGTTTTATTCAATTATTCACTAAAAATAAACTGTATTAAATTCCTGGCTCAATCGGCGAGCACCATGAGTGTCGGTTTTTATGAACAATTTCGCCCCAAAAACTAAGCTGTTGCAGGCGTTTTGGCACGCAGTTCTTCATAAAGCAAAATTACTTTGCGCTGCAAATTTGCGATCTCCGTCTCACGGTCAAGTATTTTCTTTTGAGCAATACTTAAATTTGAGAGCTGAGGTTCCGGTTCTTCAGCATCAAGCGATAACAGGTTTATGACGTTGACCTCATAAATATTTGCGATCTGCTCAAGACGCGATAAATTGATATCGGTAACACCTGTTTCAATTTTTGAGAAAGCCGGAATTGAAATGCCCAAACGATTGGCAACATCTTCCTGGCTCCAGCCGCGCTGGTGACGTAAAGTGCGAATGTTTTTACCAACCGATGTGTTGGTCTTCTTTTTTAAATGTTCAGTCATAATTGTTCGCTCAAAAGCTTTAAATATTTAATTGGGATGTTAAATAATTGTCAAATAATGTGCCATTATTAATTAATGCGCAAAAAGTACTTGCGGTACAATTAATAATAATAATCCCTACAAAAGCGGGGAATGTTTTCTACGAATTCGGGAAAAATCTTTCGTTATAATTAAATAATTCTCAGCTTGGCGAATTTCAGAAGTAGCTGTTTTTGACCGATTTCTTTAAAGAATATAGTAGCTTTTATATCCGGTTTATTTCCTTCCAGGCTTATCACTTTTCCGTACCCAAACCTTTCATGTTCAACTTCCATACCAACCTGCAGGGCCGAAGTATCTGATGGAGCAAAACCAGCCGACGGAACATGCGCCTTAGCTAATATAGAAGTGGTTTTTACCACAGGTGCTTTTGGTTTTGAAAAAGTATCCCCTTTGCTGCTCCATGCGCTGCGCTCGTCATCAAAAAACGGGTTATTGCCGGTTACGGGTTTTGCAGTATAGTCAAGTTCAAGGTACCTGGCGTCAATTTCATCAAGGAAACGGCTTGGTTCACAACTGATCAGCGTACCAAACTTGAAACGCGAGGTTGCATAACTTAAGGTTAATTTGTTTTCGGCGCGGGTGGTGGCCACATAAAACAGGCGTCTTTCCTCTTCCAGATCGCTGCGGGCATTGAGCGACATTTGCGATGGGAACAAATTTTCTTCCAAACCCACCACAAATACCTGCGGGAATTCCAGCCCTTTGGATGAGTGTATAGTCATCAGCGAAACCGTGTCGGCATTGGGGTCATTATCCTTATCGTCGTTGGTGAGCAGGGCGATATCCTGCATAAATACATCCAGGCCTCTTTCCTCAATATCCTCACGCTCCGAAAATTCTTTGATCCCGTTCAGTAATTCCTGGATATTCTCGTACCGGTTAAGACCCTCAACAGATTTATCTTCATACAAATCCTTCAATAAACCCGAGTGCTGAGCAATATACAAGGCCGATTCATAAGCGCTCATGGTTTTGCTGAGCACCTGGAAACTCTGGATCATCGTAGCAAAAACACCAACTGAAGCAGAAGTACGTCCATCTAAATATTTGGATGGATTGGTGATCACTTCCCAGGGCGTGATCTGGTTTTGATCGGCACTTACAATAATACGGTCAACGGTAGTATCGCCAATGCCGCGACGGGGGTAGTTAATTACCCTTTTCAGCGCTTCTTCGTCGCTGGGGTTAAAGGTAAGCCTGAAATAAGCGATCAGATCTTTTATTTCCTTACGCTGGTAAAAGGACAAACCGCCATAAATTTTATAGGGCGTGCCCATTTTGCGCAGCGCCTCTTCCATGGAACGCGATTGCGCATTGGTACGGTAAAGAATGGCGAAATCATGCCACTTGAGTCCTTTTGTAGTACGCTCATGCATAATGGCTTCGGCCACCAGTTTGCCTTCTTCGTTATCGCTGAAGGCGCGCATTACCTTTATTTTGTCGCCGGCCTCTTTTTCTGAAAAAACATTCTTTTTCAGCTGCTCCTTATTATTGGCGATGATGCTGTTGGCAACATTTACAATATTTTGGGTAGATCGGTAATTTTGCTCCAGTTTAAATATTTTCAGGTCGGGATAATCTTTTTCAAAGTTGAGAATGTTTTGGATATTGGCGCCCCTGAAGGCGTAAATACTTTGCGCATCATCACCAACCACGCAGATGTTTTCGTTTACCGCCGCCAGTTTTTTTACTATCAGGTATTGCGAAAAGTTAGTATCCTGATACTCATCCACCATCAGGTATTTGAATTTATGCTGGTACTTGTTCAGCACTTCGGGGTGCAGTTTAAGCAGTTCGTTTGTTTTAAAAAGCAGGTCGTCGAAGTCCATGGCCCCGGCGCGGTAGCAGCGTTGTGCATAGTTTTGATAAACGGTGCCTATCATACCCCTGCCGCTGCTGAAGTCATCAGCTTGTATTTGCTCATTTTGCTGGTATTCCTGCCAGCCAACCAGGTTGTTTTTTGCCGCCGATATACGGTTATGTACAAAATTGGGGTTATACAACTTATCGTCCAGGTTCATTTCTTTCAAAATGGCCCGCAGTACGCTTTTGCTGTCATCCGTATCGTAGATGGTGAAATTATTGGGATAGCCTATCTTGTCGGCCTCCACCCGCAGCAACTTGGCGAAAACGGAGTGGAATGTGCCCATCCATATATTTTTTGCCTCCGGGCCAACGAGGTGGTTGATACGTTCGCGCATTTCGCGGGCGGCTTTATTGGTGAAGGTGAGTACCAGTATATTAAAGGCGTCCACACCGTTGCGGATCAGGTGCGCTACACGGTAAGTGATCACCCGCGTTTTGCCTGATCCGGCGCCGGCAATAATCATTACCGGGCCCTTTATTTGTTGTACTGCCGCCTTTTGCTCGGGGTTTAATCCCTGTAAATAATCCAAATCTTTTTCCTCTTTTCTGTGTCGGCGAAATTAGGGTTTTGATACGAAAGTAAAAAGTCCGAAAGTCGGGAAAGTCAGTAAAGTCCGAAAGTTAAAATGGATCAAAGTTCAATGGCTTGCCGTTCGTCCTTGCCGTTATATTCATTTACGTGGGCCACTTTACCTTTCCCGGCCTTTCGTGCATTTTTTACCTGGGGCCTGTCATTTAGGGCTGCGCCTAAAACAATCCCGGCAGAGATGAGTACGAAATTTTTAATGATGTACTGGCCCAGCAACGTGGGTATAAATAAACCCCTGAATGTTTCGTGCGGAAAAAATAGTATGGGCAAAAAAGTACCCGCCATCTGGAAATAGAGCAATATCAGTGTGAGGCGCAGCCATGCCCTGGTAATTAAGCCTAAGCCGATGGTGCATTCCCAAACGGCAAGCAGGGGCAGGGCCAATGATGGTTTTATTAAGCCAAAGGTGAGTGTGAAAATCGTCCGGCCTGCAATATCTTCGGCAGGACTTACCCCCGAAAAAAATTTTAACAGCCCGAACCATAAAAAAACGATACCCAATGAAATTCTTAAAATATTTATACCGTTCCTGGCTTTCCAGTCACTAATGGGCGACGGTGTGTTCTTTCCTAAAACAGGCATACCGGCGCAGAAAATTTGATACTGATAATCATAAAAATACAGAGGGGTAAATTATAGCGTTGAAAAAAAACACTATATACCCCGTGGCTAAATTAGTAAAAAACGGGTGAGTACCTGAAAATCTGCTGAAATTTTAGGTTTACAATCAAAAATTTTTATTTTTTGCATGGTTCGTAAATCAACATTCTGAACAAAACCCGTTAAATTAGCCGCCACTATGAACGCCAAACTAAAATTACTGCTTTTTTGGATGATGCTGACAGCCTTTGTACCATCCTTAGCCAAAGCCCAGGACAAATATCTTTACAAAGACCCCGCACAAACCGTTGATGTACGGGTAAAAGACCTGGTATCACGGTTGACCCTGGAAGAAAAGGTTAGTTTATTAGGTTACCAAAGCAAAGCAGTTCCGCGTTTGGGAATCCCCGCCTATAACTGGTGGAACGAAGCGCTGCACGGCGTTGCCAGGGCAGGGGAGGCCACTATATTTCCCCAAGCTATTGGCATGGCGGCAACGTTTAACGACAGCCTGTTAAAACAGGTTTCTACAGCGATATCAACCGAGGCAAGGGCAAAATACAACCTGGCCATTGCGCAGGACAGGCGCCTGCAATACATGGGCCTTACCTTCTGGACGCCCAATATAAATATCTTCCGCGATCCGCGCTGGGGCCGGGGCCAGGAAACCTACGGAGAAGACCCGTATTTAACCGCGAGCATGGGTACTGCCTTTGTTAAGGGTTTGCAGGGTGATGATCCGCGTTACCTGAAGGCATCTGCTACTGCCAAACACTATGCCGTACACAGCGGACCGGAAGCAACCCGCGACCATTTTGATGCCAAAGTTGATGAAAAGGACCTGCGGGAAACCTACCTCTATGCTTTTCACACTTTGGTTACCAACGGTAAAGTAGAGTCGGTTATGAGCGCTTATAACAGGGTAAACGGTACACCAAATTCAATAAATAAGTATTTGCTGACCGATATATTACGAAAGGAGTGGGGCTTTAAGGGCCATGTGGTAACGGATTGCGGCGCACTGGATGATGTTTTTCTAAGCCATAAATCATTGCCAGGGCCGGTAGAAACTGCCGCGGCCGCCATTAAAGCAGGCGTTGATCTGGATTGCTCCAGCATTTTACAGGAGGATGCCATAAAAGCGGTTCAGCAGGGGCTGTTAACTGAAAAAGAAATTGACGGAGCCTTATCCACGCTTTTTCGCACTGAATTCAGGCTTGGCTTTTACGATGATCCAGCTTTGGTGCCTTATCATGGTTATGGTGCGGATAGTGTTAACAACCCATCGCATGTTGCGCTTGCCCGCAAAGCAGCGCAGCAAAGTATGGTGCTGCTAAAAAACGATCAAAATATTTTGCCGCTTAAAAAAAGTAATATTTCCAGCATGATGGTGATCGGGCCGGGGGCAGCCTCATTTAATGTGATGATCGGCAATTACTATGGCAGCAGCGGCAGGGTTGTAAATTTTGCAGAAGGCATTACAGCTGCCGCGGGTCCGGGTACCAGGGTTGAGTACGACCAGGGTTGCGATTTTAAGGATACCACCCATTTTGGCGGCACCTGGGCGGCAGGCAATGCCGATGTCACCATTGCGGTAATAGGATTATCTCCCGTTTTGGAAGGTGAAGCCGGCGACGCCTTTTTATCAGAAGGCGGAGGGGATAAAAAAGATTTAAGTCTCCCAAAAAGTGAGATCGCTTTTATGAAGGCCTTGCGGAATGCTGTTCAGCATAAACCTGTCATTGCTGTTATTACAGCGGGAAGCGATGTGGATATTGATGCTATAGCGCCTTATGCCGATGCAATTATTTTAGCCTGGTACCCCGGCGAACAGGGCGGTAACGCCCTGGCAGATATTGTATTCGGCGATGTGTCCCCTTCAGGGCATTTGCCGCTTACTTTTTATAAGTCGGTTAACAACCTGCCGGATTTCTCTGATTACAATATGAAGGGCCGCACTTACCGTTACTACGACGGCCCGGTACAATACCCATTTGGTTTTGGGTTAAGCTATACTTTGTTTAATTATGAGTTGATGGATAAGGCGAAAAACAAATACAAAACAACTGATACCATAAGCGTAAGCATGAAAGTGAAAAACACCGGGGCGATGAATGGCGATGAGGTAGTGCAGGCCTATATTGAATACCCGCAAATTGACCGTATGCCTGTAAAAGAGTTGAAAAGTTTTAAACGGGTATCAGTAAAAAAGGGCGATGCGCAATCTGTCACCCTGAAAATTCCGGTAAAAGAATTGCAGAAATGGGATATGTCAACCCACCAATGGAAAGTTTATCCGGGGGAATATAAGCTGATATTGGGCGATAATTCAAAGGATGAAAAGGTGGAAATCGGGTTTAGGGTGGCCAATTAACAGACACGATTTACACGATTGTCAGGATTTGAGGGATTTACAAGGCAAAGAAATGCCTGCTTACAATGAGATAATTTGAGTGTTTTCAAACAAAATGATTGATTTTATTTAAAAACAGTATCTAAAAT
>JBIOHE010000213.1:0-7592 GCA_044448725.1 Sphingobacteriales bacterium
CTTTCATTACTATATTAGTAGCACCGCCAATAGCATCGGCCTCTACATCAGGGGTAAGCGACTTCATAACTTCTACGCGTTGTATCATTTCGGCGGGAAACATATCCAATGGCACCGAACGCTTGGTAACATCGGGGCTGGGCAGTATAATCCCGTTTATAGACGTATAATTGTATCTTTTGTCAAGGCCCCTTATTATTGCATACTGGCCATCCCCGCTGCCGGTCTTTTCCATTGAAACGCCCGATACCCGTTGTAAAACATTGCCCACGGTAATGTCGGGTGAAATGTCAATTGCTTTTGATGATACTACATTTAAAAGCTGGTCGGAATTTCTTTCCTGGCTCCTGGCCTTTTCTTCGGTAGAGTTGCCGCTTGAAACAACTTTAACATCAGCCAGTTCTGAAACCAGCGGATTCATTTTGATATAAACAACATTTTTCTCATCTGGCCGGACTGATACTGCCTGAGATAATTTCTCGTAGCCGATAAAACTAACTACTAAAGTATAAGTGGCCGGTTTGATGTTTTTGAACCTGAAATAGCCATCCAATTGAACAAAGGCCGACTGACCGGTTTCCTTTACAAGTACTGTAGCTCCTGTTAAAGTTTCATTACTTGTTTTGTCGGTGACCTTCCCGGTTAATATTTGTGCAAATGATGTGTTGCAGATAAATACCAAAAAGAATAAAATGGTTGAATAATATCGGAAATGGCGGGTAAAAATAAATTTCATCTGAATTTTTAATTGTATCGTTTTTTATTGCCTATTAATTAATTACCTGTCTTATTTTTCCCAAAGTTGTGAAAGAGTTTGCATGATAAATGTTCAAACCGATTTCATAAACGAAACTTAACATCAACCTGCATTACGCTTTATAATGTCTTCAGAATTGAAATCGGATAAAGGTTCATAAAACATTAAAATGGTTGTTTGGGTGTAGCTGAAGCGGTTTTTGGGAGATGAAATCCAAATTGTTTATGATTTTAGTATTCGCTAACGGTTAGTTGACAATTACTTAACAGGCCTATAGTAACTTCGCTAAAAAGCAAATGAAAGTTTTAATCATAGAAGACGAAACGGAATTAGCAAAGAGCATCAAAGCTTATCTCAGCCATAATACATTTATCTGTGACCTTGCTTTAAATGCATATTCAGCAAGCGAATACATTGCAGGCTATAATTACGACTGTATTATTTTGGACATAAGCCTCCCGGATGGAAATGGAATAGAAATTCTGAGAGAATTAAAAGTAAAACAAAATCCTGTTGGCGTACTTATTATTTCCGCCAGGAATTCTTTGGACGATAAACTTACCGGACTTGAAATAGGGGCTGATGATTATTTAACCAAGCCCTTTCATTTGCCGGAATTAGCCGCAAGGGTACATGCGATTATACGGAGACGGGTTTTTTCAGGAAACGACTATATTGTTTTTGATAAATTAAGTGTAAACATTCAGGATATGAATGTCAGGACGGGACATGGCCCCATCGCCCTTACTAAAAAGGAATACGAACTTTTAATATACTTCTTAAGCAACAAAAACAAAGTTTTAACCAAGGAAGCGATCCTTGACCATTTATGGGACGAAGATGCGCACCGGACAGATAACTATGAACTGATTTATTCGCACGTAAAAAACCTGCGGAAGAAGTTGATGGAAAAAGGTTGTCCTGACTACTTTGGTTCTGTTTATGGAATAGGTTACAAATTCAGGATACCAAAGAATGAAGCGCTAACCGTTTAACCCGGTATATTTAAATGAAACTTGTCGCAAAATATAACCAGTACACATTTTCCCTGATGACCCTGATTTTTATCATTTCAAGTGTCGTCTCCTATTTTTTAGTTATCCATGTATTTAAAAGCGAACTGGATAATAATTTGTATGCGGTACAAAAGCGGATTCAGAGCTACGTTGATGAGTATTCCCGTATTCCGCAGGTAAGTTTGGTAAATGATCAGAAAATTGAGTTTCAAAAAACGAAAAGCAAACTTGCACAACCCGTTATTAATGAATTGGATGCGCTTTTTAAATATAAAAAAAAGTTGCATCCGTCGCGGCAGTTGCAATATACTATGCTCATAAACAAGCAATTATATAAAGTCACAATTACCGAACCTATTGAAGGCATCAGCCACCTTACAAGCCTGATACTTGAAATTACTATATCAACCATTTTGGGCCTTTTTGTTACAACGCTGTTAATAAATAAATTAGTAATGCTCAAGTTATGGCGACCGTTTTATCAAACCATTCATGAAGTGGCCAGGTTCGATATAAATCAAAGCCGTAAATTAAGTTTCCCGGTATCAAAGATCGAGGAGTTTAATTTTATGATCGGCGTGTTACAAACCGCTACAAATAAGGCTATAGAAAATTATGCCGGGTTGAAAGAATTTACCGAGAACGCCTCCCATGAAATACAAACACCTTTGGCAATTATCCGTTCAAAACTTGATCTTCTGGTCCAACACGAGGGTTTATCGGAAATCGAAATTACTTCACTAAGAAGCGCTTATGGGGCAATTAAGAAATTGTCGGGGCTGAGCAAAGACTTATTACTGCTTACGAAAATTGAAAACAATCAATACGATACTAAAACTACTATCAACCTTAAAAATAAAATAGAAGAAAAGGTTAATCAGTTTCAGGAATTGTGGGAAATGGACCATATAAATATTAAAACTTCTTTATCTGAATCGCATATTAATGCAAGCCCTGAGTTAATGGAAATATTGATCAGCAATGTTTTAAGCAATGCTACCAAACACAATATTCCACTGGGCTTTATTGACGTGCAACTCGCTGAGAATAATTTAAAAATTACAAATTCAGGAATTCTGAAACCGTTGAATAAGGAGCGCCTGTTTAAACGATTTTATAAAGGGGCGAACAATAATCATAATAACGGGCTTGGACTTTCCATCATCTGGCAAATTTGTGAGGCCTCGGGTATCAGGGCAAGCTACGAATATACTTATAATAAACATGCTTTTATATTCAACTGGTAACCAGGTCAGGACAGACTCATTAAAAAGACTCTTAGATGAAGCCGAGGGCATGATAATTTAAGAAATAAGACCCGACTTGGGGTCAAATATTGGTAGAAAAACAGACCAACCAGATATTCTGTGCCATCGGTACAGAACACCCGCCATGCATTAGCGCAAATGCCGCTTCATTAGTTGCGTACCGATGGCACGCGAAATCTTTTTTATGGTTTTCTACCAATATTTAGCACCTAACGGTGCTTTTCTTAAATATTTCGACTTAATTTCTTATGCCTGGATGAATTTTGCTTACAAATTTGATCTGAATTGAACTCTTTTTAATGCGTCTGCCATGGTAACCAGGTTGAAATTAAACATAGAACCGGATAAAGAGATTTTTATCCGGGGACAAAATAAGAATTAGCCCATTTTTCAACTTATTCCTGAAAAATTTTAAAATAGCACTATATTTGGCTTGGTTCAATTCTCATTGGTGGTTTCGTAGATCCTTGCACCAGCTTTCACAGATAGAGCGACGTCTTAAATTTGAAATCGACCACGAGCGGACCAAATTCTTATTCAACCAATTGAAAACATAAAATAAAATTAAAATGGATCATCAAACAAAACCGGTGAGCGACTTTATAAGTCTTCTCGATTATAATAATAACGTTATATTTAACATGACGCCGCAGGAAGTTACTGCGGCTGTAATTTCCGGTGATGCTTCCCGGGTGCGCCAAATTGAAGGACAGTTTGCAATTGTAGAAAAAGTAGGCCAGCAGGTATTTATGGCACGTTCCATCGGGAGGCCGATGCGTTATTTCCTCGCCAAGCAGGTATCTGGGCCGTTGCTCATTGTTGCTGAGCGGATAGATGAAATTTATAACTATCTTGAAACCAAAGGGCTGCATCACCAGTTTCATCCTTCTTATACAAGAATGGTGCCTGCACACTTCGTAGTACGCGTGGAAGTAATAGGCTGTCCCGATCCCAATCCTGTTTACACCCGCTTCTTTGAGCCTAAACGGAATAGTTTAACAAATGATCTGGATAAAATCGGCAAAGCTTATATGGAGGCACTCGCCAACGAATGTCAGAAATGGCTGATGTCGATACCTGCCGACGAACCTGTGGGCGTCTTGTTTTCGGGTGGCATTGACAGCGGGTCGGTTTTCCTTGTGCTTTATCATTTGATGCTTAAACTCGGCATGTCGCCGCAGCGGTTAAAGGCGTTTACGCTTTCAGTAAACAACGGGCCTGACGCTGCACAGGCACACGAGTTTTTGGATCAACTGGGACTGTCCATGTACCTGGAGATAATTGATGTTCCGAAGGATGCTATTGATTATAAAGCGGCAATTAAAATAATTGAGGATTATAAGCCGCTTGATCTTGAATCTGCCACCATGGCTATGGCTTTATGTAAGCAAATACGCAAGCTTTACCCGGAATGGAAATACCTTGCTGACGGGGATGGCGGCGACGAAAACCTGAAAGATTATCCGATAGCGGAAAATACTGAGCTTACTATCCGCAGCGTGTTAAACAATATGATGCTATACCAGGAAGGTTGGGGCGTTGATAAAATTAAGCACTCGCTGACTTATTCGGGAGGGCAGAGCAGGGGACATGTGCGTTCTTATGCCCCATGCCGCCTGTTTGGCTTTAAAGGCCTTAGCCCTTATGCATTGCCCAATGTTATTGAAGTTGCCGAAGGGATCCCCTTTATTCAATTGACCGATTGGAGCGAAGATGCACTTTATGCACTCAAAGGGGAAATAGTAAGCAGGGGCATAAAGGCCCTTACAGGTTTGGAAATGCCGGTATTTGAAAAACGCAGGTTTCAAAAGGGAGCAGTGCAGGAAGGTACATTTGATCAGCTGTTTCCGCAGGATGAAATGCAGTACCGCAGCTATTTTCATTCGCTTTATGCGTGATAACCGGGAAATTGAAAAGCTCCGTCCTCAAAAGAACTTTTTGAACCCCGATATACCGTATCATTTTCTGCATGAGCAGGAGCGAGGCCCCGGGGGCGGTTTACAGCGCGTGAATACAATTTTCCTTACCAGCAAAGAGTGTTCATTCAAATGCACAATGTGTGACCTTTGGAAAAACACGTTGAACGAACCTGTTCTTCCGGGGGCTGTTTTAAAGCAAATAGATTATGCACTGGCAAGCTTGCCCGAAGCCGATGTAATTAAACTCTACAACAACGGTAACTTTTTTGACAAAAAGGCTATTCCAACGTCAGATTATCCGGGAATAGTCGAACGTCTGCGTCCGTACAGCCGGGTTATTGTGGAGAATCATCCCAAACTGTGTGATGAAGCCTGCCTGGAGTTTAATGAGACGCTGGGCGGGACGCTGGAAATCGCGATGGGGATCGAAACCATTCACCCGGAGGTTTTGCCCAAGCTTAATAAGCAAATGACCACCGAAGATTTTGCCCGGGCAGCTACGTTCTTAAGAAGTAATGGCATTGATTTACGCGCATTTATACTGCTAAATCCCCCTTACCTTACCGATAAAGCCGAAAATATTCGATGGGTTCATAAAACAGTGCAATTTGCATTTGATTGCGGCGTACAATGCTGCTCCATTATACCCACCCGTCCCGGCAACGGTGTAATGGAATTACTTTATGAACAAGGCGACTATATGCCTCCAACTTTAGAAACGCTGGAAGAAGTTTTTGAAAACGCCCTTAGCTTAAAGGCCGGCCGGGTATTTGCCGACGTTTGGGACATTGCTTTTCTTTCCTCTTGTCCGCTTTGTTTTGAGGCAAGGAAACATCGTTTGGAGTTAATGAACCTGGAACAAAAATTTTACCCCCGTATGACCTGTAATTGTCAATTAAACCATGCCTGAAACGAACGAACAACATTTTGATATTTTAATAGCGGGGGCTGGTTTTGCCGGTTCGCTCACAGCATTAATTTTGCATAACCAGGGTTTTAAGGTTTGCGTAGTGGAAAAAGGGCAGCATCCCCGTTTTGCCATTGGCGAATCGTCCACACCGATAGCCGACATGCAATTACGTGATATAGCAGCGAAATATAATTTACCATGGCTTTATGATTTTTCGCGCTATGGCAGCTGGCAGCAAAGTCATCCCGAAATTGTTTGCGGAATTAAAAGAGGGTTCAGCTTTTTCAAACAACATCCCGGAGAAGACTTCAGCACCGATGCCAACCACAAAAACGAATTGCTTGTCGCCGCAAGCGTTGACGATATTCAATCGGACACGAACTGGATGCGTTCGGACTTTGACGCGTTCCTGATAAGCAAAGTAAAGGCAGCCGGGATCAGTTATTTTGACCTGACTGAAATTGTCTCTGCAAAAAGAAACACGGATTGGGAGTTTAAATATATCCGTAATGAGGTGCCCATGGATATTCATGCCGCATTTTATCTTGACGCTACAGGTGGGGGCTTATTACTTGAAAAGCTAACCGGGGTTAAAACGTCATCTGATAGTTTTTTGACTGATTCATTTACCGTGTTTTCCCATTTCAATGGCATCGCCAGGTGGACGGAAATGCTGAAGGAGGCAAATATCCCGACTGCTGATTTTCCTTATGATCCTGATAATTCCGCTCTGCACCAAATTTTGGATGAAGGATGGATCTGGATGCTGCGGTTTAACGACCAGCGCACCAGTTTCGGTTTTGTGCTTAACTGTAAAGAAAAGTCACTAAAGGGCCTCCAAACAGCGGAGATCTGGGATGCTATGCTTGCCAAATACCCCGCAGTTAAAAATATATTAAAGGATGCCACCCTTGCAGCGGAGCCGGGTAAAATAATTCAATCGCCCAGGCTGCAAAGAAAGGTTGACCGCTGTTTTGGACCGGGATGGGCTGTACTTCCGCACACTGCGGGCTTTATTGATCCCTTGTTCAGTTCGGGCATTGCGCACTCAATTTCGGGCATTCAAAAATTAGCCCTTATCCTTAAAGAACACTTTAATAACCCCGAATCGCTATATGAGGGGCTAAAGGAATATGAGCGCTCCATATTTGCGGAACTGAAATTGGCTGACCAGCTTATTGCAGGATGTTACATGGCAATGCCGCATTTCGAGGTATTCACGGTATGGTCTATGCTTTATTTTGCTGCAACAATTGCTTATGAGCGCCGCCTTATGCGAAAAGAATTACCAGGATATTTCCTCTGCGCCGATGATCCGTATGTTATCGACATTGTGCAAAAATCGTACATAGAACTGTTGGAAATATTGGGAAACCCGCAACCATCCCAAGAGGCTATTGCGGAGTTTACCAAGCTGATACGTGAACGGATTAAACCAATAAATACGGCAGGTTTATTGGATCCTTCATCTAAAAATATGTATCGGCATACTGTTGCTGTGTTTTAAAAAGATTCTGTCATGCTGAACGTTTGAAGCATCTTCTACGCCATGCATGTAGCCGATTTGTCGCTTCAAGATCCTTCACTGCGTTCAGGATGACAATCGGAGACGGGGCACTGAGACGGGATTCAATATTTTATTTTTTCTCCGCCTGTCCAAGCGTGCCGCTTGGACACACAGCGATTTAAGCGTCCCGCTTAAATTAATAAATAATCTTCAAA
>JBIOHE010000214.1:0-7550 GCA_044448725.1 Sphingobacteriales bacterium
ACTATTGGGATACACCAAACGTTTTTGTGGTTGGCGACGATGATCAGTCGATCTTCAAATTCCAGGGGGCGAATATGAAGAACATCCTTGATTTCGCCAATGATTATGTGGCCACCCTGCAAACCGTGGTGTTAAAGCAAAACTACCGCTCCAACCAGCAAATACTGGATATTTCAAAGGCGCTGATCAATAATAACCGCGAACGTTTAACAACACAATTAGCTTTAGATAAAAACCTGCAGGCGGCAAACACCCGTTTTGACGCCATGGTTGTTGAGCCGGTTATCAACGAATACGAAAACCCTGGTCAGGAGTTGGTGGATGTGGCCGTGCAAATTAAACAGCTGCTGGTCAAAGGCGCCGAACCGGGCGAAATAGCCGTGATCTACCGCAACCACAGCCAGGTGGAGGAACTGGTGCAGTACCTGGATACCCAAAATATTGCCGTAAATACCAAACGCAAGATCGATATTTTTACCCTGCCCTTCGGCGAAAAGATTATCAATATCATGCAGTACCTTGCTATGGAAATGGACTCACCCTATAGCGGTGACGAACTTTTGTTCGAGATAATGCACTATGATTTTTTTGATATTCCGCCAATAGAGATCGCCAAGGCAAGTGTAGCAGTAGCAAAGGAGAATTATGCCACTTCGGCCAAAAATGAGCCTAAAACTTCGTTGCGCCGGTACATAACGGAGATGAAGATTCCCGCGCAGACCGGATTGTTCGATCAAAATCCAAACCTGAAAATGAAGTTTCTGGTAAGCGATATTGATTACCTGTTAAGTTATTCAGTCAGTAATACCATACAACAGCTTTTTCAGCAGGTAATAGCAAAAATGGGGATCCTAAAATTTGTGATGGAGCAGCCCGATAAAGGCTGGTACATGCAGGTGCTGACAAATTTCTTTGATTTTTTGAAGGACGAAAGCCGCAAAAATCCTGAAATCAAACTGGCTGATCTGATCGCCATCATCAAACTGATGAAAGAAAACAAGATCAGGCTTGATTTAAACCAGGTAATATTTTCGGAGCACGGTATTAATTTTTTGACTGCCCATGGATCCAAAGGGCTGGAGTTTGAGCATGTGTTCCTCATTGGCTGCAGCAAAAAAATATGGGACAGCAAAGGCCGTAATTATGGTTTTAGTTATCCCGATACCCTTACCCAGGCATCTGACGATGAAATGGCGCAAAAGGAAGAAGCAAGAAGGTTGTTTTATGTGGCTGTTACCCGTGCCAAACAATACCTTTTTATATCTTATGCAAACAGGGATAAAAACGGCAAAGAACAGGAAGCCTCACAGTTTGTAGGCGAAATCTTAGCGGATACCAAGTTGCAGGTGCAGTATCCGAAAGTAGACGAGCCGGCGATGCTGGAGTTCCTGGCGATACAATTCAGTGAAGCAGATAAGCCCAAAGTGCAATTGCTGGATACCAATTATATCAACCAGTTGTTGCAAAATTACACGCTTTCGGCAACGCATTTAAGCAATTACCTTGATTGTCCGCTGAGGTTTTATTTCCAATGCCTCATTAAGGTGCCGTCAGGGAAAAGTCCGGCGGCGACCTTCGGACAGGCGGTACACTGGGCACTGAACAAGGTTTTCAAAAAACTGAAAGATAATGGAGATGAGTTTCCACTTGCGGATGATTTTATGAAAGAATTCCGCTGGTTTATGTACCGTAACCGCGATTCGTTCACAAAAGAGGATTTTAAACTGCGGCTGGATTACGGTGAGAAAATACTGCCTCCTTACTACAATCAAAATATTACCGTTTGGAATAAAATAGCAGTTACTGAACGGAGCATTAAGAATGTGGAGTTAGATGGTGTTCCGATAAAAGGTAACCTTGATAAAGTTGAATTTGTTGGCAAGCAGGTAACGGTTGTTGATTATAAGACCGGCAAATTAAAATACGCCAAAGACAAACTGTTGCGTCCCAATGAAGAACAACCCAATGGCGGCGACTACTGGCGGCAGGCGGTGTTTTATAAAATTTTAATTGATAACGACCGCAGCATTGACTGGGAAGTGGTAAGCACTATATTTGAATTTGTTGAACCTGTCGGCG
The DNA here is from genome assembly GCA_044448725.1 of Sphingobacteriales bacterium. Lineage (GTDB taxonomy): Bacteria > Bacteroidota > Bacteroidia > Sphingobacteriales > Sphingobacteriaceae > Mucilaginibacter. The sequence goes on from JBIOHE010000214.1 coordinate 2,080, forward strand.
AAGGCGAATACCATAAAGAAAAAATTGTAATCAGTCCTGATGATACTGCCGAAGTAACCGGCCAGATAAAGACAGTATATCAAAAAATTATGGCCCACGATTTTAACACCGGCTGCGGGAAAAAAGAATGTGACTGGTGCCATTTTGTGAAAAGTAATTTTAAACAGGTGGGGAATGTGATGCAGGAGGAGGATAATATTGATTAATCCCCGTAGAGACGCAATACTTTGCGTCTCTGAACAATATTTGAATTTGTAAGCTTGTTAATGAGAACGTGACACCCCGTAGAGACGCAATACTTTGCGTCTCTGAACCGTCTCTGAACGTCTAAAAATGTGTAATTTGGTGCATCAAAAAAGACGCAAAGTATTGCGTCTCTACGGTAAAATGGAAATCAAAAAAAGACGCAAAGTATTGCGTCTTTACGGTAAAATGGAAATCAAAAAAGACGCAAAGTATTGCGTCTTTACGGTAAAATGGAAATCAAAGAAAGACGCAAAGTATTGCGTCTCTGCGACGAATGGAAGGAAAATATAAAAATAAATATCGTGTATCATCGCCTCGCTTACCTGGTTGGGATTATGGTTCGCACGGATCATATTTTGTGACGATTTGTACGAAAGACCGCGTGAGATATTTTGGCGAAATCGAAGAACATACAGGTTCAGAGACGCAAAGTTCAGGGCGTTCAGAGACGCAAAGTATTGCGTCTCTACGGATGACCGAAATTGGTAAAATTGCTTATGATAACTGGGTAAACATACCAACTTTTCACCCTTATGTTGAACTGGATGATTTTGTAATAATGCCTGATCACATGCATGGCATACTGTTTATAAACAAGCCCGATAAATTAACCTGGGAAACCAACAAATTCGGCCCGCAAAGAAATAATCTTGCATCTGTTCTTCGTGGTTACAAAGCATCAGTTAAAACGCATGCTACTACAAACGATATTGAATTTTCGTGGCAGGCACGTTATCACGATAGAGTGATAAGGAATGAAAAGGAGTATCTGAATATAAAAGGTTACATTTATGACAATCCAGATCAATGGTATCTGAATGGCGATGATTTTTTAAATTTATTTAACCCGTAGAGACGCAATACTTTGCGTGTCTTTTTATAAGGAAATACAAGAGACACGCAATACTTTGCGTGTCTATGATCCCTGTAATGAGATATAACAGAGACGCAAAGTATTGCGTCTCTACAATCAGGTTCTAATTATGAAATATTTATTATTTATTATCCCCGTATTTTTCATAGTACAGGTTTCTGCCCAAACAACTATAAAGCGGGATGCTGCCATTAATCAGATGGTTGATGCGGTGTCATCCAAAAACATTGAAGCCATCATTCGCAAACTGGTGAGTTTTAAGAACCGTCATACATTAAGCGATACCAGCAGTTTAACGGAAGGCAGCGGTGCCGCCCGTAACTGGATAAAAGCTGAATACGAAAAATACGCGAAGGGGTCTGGCGGGAGAATGACAGTACAGTTTGACACCTTTACCCAACCTAAGGGCACCCGGATAGATAAACCGGTCCAGTTGAAAAATGTGCTTGCAATTTTAAAAGGAACTGATCCGAAGGATACCAGGGTGTACATTGTATCTGGTCATTATGATTCGCGGGTTAATGATATAATGAATGCCAATGCCGTTGAACCTGGCGCCAATGATGATGCTTCGGGCACGGCAGTTTCCATGGAACTGGCAAGGGTAATGGCTAAACGATCATTCCCGGCAACAATAATTTTCATGTCGGTAGTAGGAGAGGAGCAGGGTTTATACGGTTCTACAAATATAGCAAAACGTGCAAAAGCCGAGAACTGGAACATTGACGCGATGCTCAACAATGATATTGTGGGCAATACCCACGGCATGGAAACTGATTTGAAGGATAACCGCAGCGTGCGGGTATTCAGCGAAGGTGTTCCTTCTGTTGCTGCCGGTAATGAAAAACAGGTGGCAGGTTTAATAGCATTGGGTGGTGAAAACGACAGCCCCTCGCGTGAGCTTGCGAGATATACCAAGGAAACTGCAGAACGTTACGTTGACCAGCTTGATGTAAAGTTGATATACCGGCGTGACCGTTACCTGCGCGGCGGCGACCACGTGCCGTTTTTATTGGAGGGATTTACTGCGGTACGTTTCACCGAAATGAACGAGGATTTTAACCGCCAGCATCAGGATATCCGCACCGAAAATGGTATTGATTATGGCGATCTGCCCGATTTTGTGGATTTTAACTACGTGCAAAAAGTGGCCCGCATGAATCTGTCCGTACTGGCAAACCTTGCCCTTGCACCTGCAGAACCGCAAAATGCGGGCATTGTTACCAGCGGCTTAACCAACAAAACCACCTTAAAATGGGAAGCGCCCGAAACCGGGAAAAAACCAACCGGCTATTATGTGCTGATGCGTGAAACAATCAGCCCCTTTTGGGAAAAGAAATTTTATGTAACAGATAATACGGCGACTTTAGCTTATTCCAAAGATAATTACCTGTTTGCAGTACAATCAGTTGATGCAGATGGGCATGAGAGTTTGCCTGTATTTCCGAAGCCAATTCGTTAGAGATTGGAGACTGGAGATTAGTCAAAAAAAGTTAAATTTCCTACCTAACCTCTAATCTCCAGTCTCTAATCTCTACTTAACACTCTTCTTCAGCACAATAAAATAGCCGATTGTGAAAATTGCGACCGCAACAATCAGGCTTACGCCTATTTCTTTAGTAAACAAATCAATGGTTATTTGAGGGAGCCCGCCTGGTCCGGGTTTGTTCTTCACACCTTCCTGCATAGTTTTTATGGCCAGCATTGGGTGCGAATAAGGGAACAGGTAGGCGTATTTCCAGCCGTTACCTGCTAAAATAGCTCCGGTTATGGTACATATAAACCCGATGCCCATTGGCTTTAAAAAATCGCGGAATAAAAGGCTTAACAAAAATTGAATAGATAATATCCCTAATGAGGAAAGGAAAAGCTTAAAATATACCTGGGTCAAAAGTCCTGCTGCGTTATATTCACTGAACTTCAACGAGGGTTTTAATATGCCTAACAGGTTTCCAAAGCCAAGCGTAAAAAGCACAAATAAAAACAGGCATAAAAAAATCAAAAAGAAAGCATAAAAATATTTGGCCGAATAAACTGAAAGTTTTGATATAGGTAAGCTAAACAAAGTTTTCCAGGTATCTGCTTTATGTTCAATACTGTTTACCGAGTAGGCGACAAAAACGATCAGCATCGGCAGTATCAACGACCCCATGACTGCCAAAAGGACTACTGAAAACTCTATCCAAAGCATCATTCCTGGCTGGTTGACCAAATGGCTGCTATTATTATTAAAAAAACCGACAAAAACCAGCAAGCAAAGTAAAAGCGGCAATAATACCGCACTCCAGAAACCCATTGTTTTGCGGGTCTTATAAAACTCGGAACGGAATGATAATATAAATCCTTTCATGGCTCAGGCGTTTTGGGTGATGGCTAAAAATAATTTTTCCAGGTCCTTTTGCTGCTTGTTAATACTGTAAATGGTGTACCCGCTCTGGTTAAGCAAAGTGTTGATCCCGCCCATATCCTGTTTTGTGGTATAGGGTACAAATAAATGGTGTTCATCCACTTCGGTAACCGTAAAATCATTTCTGGTTAAAAAGTTGGCCACATCAACCGTGTTGTCAGTTTCAATTTGTACCTGCGGCTGGTTCAGGGTTTGCAGCTCGTTAATGCTTCCCTGGAACAATAGCTCGCCAAAATTTATAATGCCAACGTGGGTTGCCATTCTTTCCACTTCGCCCAGCAAATGGCTCGAAATAAAAACAGTTTTGCCGTGCTGCTTAACCAGCCTGATCAGTAATTCGCGAACTTCGATAATGCCGTTGGGGTCGAGGCCATTGGTAGGTTCATCAAGTATAAGCAGTTTTGGATCTGACAACAATGCCAAAGCAATGCCGAGACGTTGTTTCATTCCCAGGGAATATTGCCCTGCCTTTTTGTTTGCCGCACCGCTTAAATGCACAAGATCGAGCATTTCATTTACCCGTTTTTCGGGCACCTCTAATAAAAGGGCCCTGTTCAGTAAGTTTTCTTTTCCGCTGAGATGCAGGTAGATGGCAGGCTGCTCAATCAGTGAGCCAATTTTTGAAAGAATTTCGATGCGGTTGCTTTGCAGTTCTTTTTCAAAAATCCGGATACTGCCTTCCTGCGTTTTCAGCAGGTTTAGCAGCGTTTTATGGTGGTGGTTTTACCTGCGCCGTTTGGCCCTAAAAAACCATATATACTCCCTTCGGGAACTTTTAGCGATAAAGATTTGACAACCGTTTGTTTGCCAAAATTAAAGCTGAGGTCTTCGGTATCAATTACCATAGCTTTTCTTTTGCTATAGCGCAAACAGTTTTAACCAGGCCTACGCTTTTGTAAAAAAGTGAAGTGGCATGTACTGATGGGCCAACGATAGCCTCCCTTTTTTGCTGAAACTGGTAGCTAACCCCCATAATGAGGGCAAACATTACCGGGATCAGCAATAAGATGAATGGATTTGAGTTTGTGATTAGCTTCTTCATTGTGGTTTCTTTTGATGATACAAAGGAATGTAAAAGGTTTAACGTGAAAAAAAGAATTAGACCAACACACAGGATTTATAGATGAACAGTTGTTTAGCCAAATCGGGCAGTTTGTCGGGTATAAAAGGCAGTTCATCGGTAAAGTACCCGGTTACATATAAAATGTACCCTTTAAACTTGTCAAAATATTAATTTAGGAGGGATGAAACTCAGCTGGCAAATATTTTGGCATACGCTTTTTTGGGTCGCGATGATCTCTTTTTTCTTGTTTATTTTCCATAACAACACAAAACTGAGCGTTAACGCTATTTTGGTAGATGTGGTAATTTACGGCATTATTAATATAGGTCTGTTTTACCTCAACTACCTTGTATTTATCCCCCGGTTTTTAAATAAGAAGCGCTATGGTATTTATGCAGCAGCAATAGTGAGCGCGGTAATTTTATTTGGCTTTGGAAAATACGGCGTTGCACTTATTTTTAGGCAATATGTGCTTATGCGCATGAAAGGCGAGGTTGTTGGTTTTGGTTCGTACTTTTTAGGCACCATTTTTACCAGCCTTGTTTTTTTATTTTTAAGCACTGCCTTAAAATTTACGGTGGATTGGTTCCTGAACGAACGCATCCAGCGCGACCTCGAAAACCAGCGCCTGAGCGCCGAGCTTGCTTTCCTGAAATCGCAGATCAACCCGCACTTTTTATTTAATTCGCTAAACAGCATTTATTCCCTTGCCTATCAACGCTCCGAAACCACCCCCGAGGCTATCCTGAAATTATCGGAAATTATGCGTTATATGCTATATGAATGTAACGATAACAAGGTACCACTTGCCAAAGAGCTGCAATACCTGCAAAATTTTATCGACCTGCAAAAAATACGTTTTGGCAACAAAGCATTTATTG
>JBIOHE010000215.1:0-7536 GCA_044448725.1 Sphingobacteriales bacterium
ATCTTAATGTTAATAATGTTAACATTAATACCAAGGCCGTAACTTTTGGATTTGGCCTGCCTTTGGCGCCTAATAGTACAGGCAGCGCTTTTTATAAAGTTAATTTTTCGGCGGAGATAGGGCAAACCGGCACCTTACAAAATAGCCTGGTGAAAGACAACTTCGTTAGTTTCCGCTTAGGGTTTACAATTAACGATAAGTGGTTCCAGAAATATAAATTTGAATAATTTAAACAATGGATAGTGGGGCAAAAAAGTTATTGACCATATATTTGCCGGCACTGTTTATTTGCATGCTGTCGCTAAACGCATGTGAAAATTCGCTGAACGACATCCAGAAAATAGCTTCAAAAGAAGAAGATAAACCAATTTCACGGTCAACCGGGGTCGATGTGATCGTTAGCGACTCGGCTAAAGTTAAAATGCGGATACTTGCGCCGCTGATGATTCAAATGGATGACCCCAAAAAGGCTTACAGGGAAATGCCTAAAGGGGTTAAAGTAATTTTTTTTGATGACAATCAAAATCAAAAAGGTACAATAACGTCTGATTATGCCATCCAGCTTGACAAAGAAAATACAATTACCTTCCGGAAAAATGTAGTGGCCACCAACGCGCAGGGCGAAACTTTTAAATCGGAAGAATTGATACGTGATCAAACTGCTAAAAAAATATACTCAACCAAAGCTGTGGAAATTACTATGGTCAATGGTAACGTAATGAACGGTACCGGTTTTAATAGCAATGAAACCTTGTATCCATGGCATTTGGATAATTCCAAAGGCATATTTCATGTTGACGAAAAGGCGGCGCAATGATGTTGGTTTCGGAATCCAAATAGCCGATTTTTCATTATTTGTAAAATGATTTTACCGTAACAGGCTTTTTTTATATTGTGATAATTTTTTAATTTTGACGTTATGGCAACGCTTACTGTAAATATTGATAATAAGAAAGCCGAAAAGGCCATTAAGGCTGTTTTGGATGCCTTTGGTCTAAATTATAATATTGAGCAGGATTCTGATTCTGTCACACGTCCATTAAATAAATCCGAAAAAATAATTTATAATCGTTTAAAAAAATCAATAGAGGAGATTAACCTGTATAAAGAAGGTAAGATCGGGCTCCAGGATGCAAAAGAATTTTTAAATGAGTTATAATGTTGTCATAACTTCCGAATTTGCCAGAGAAGCAAAAAGAATTGCAAAAAAATATAGGAATAAAATCTGATATTGCTAAATTGATTGCCGACCTGGAGGTCAATCCCACTAAGGGTACTGATTTGGGTCAGAATTTTTATAAAATCCGAATGGCTGTTTCCGGAACAGGAAAAGGTAAGTCTGGTGGAGCAAGGGTGATTAGCTATTTGCTTTTGGATCAGGAATGAGTTCTTCTCACTGAAATTTATTTGAAGAATGAGTATTCTTCAGCTGATACCAATGTCCTTATTCAGCATTTAAAAGACCAGGGACTGATATAATATTCGATCCAAAAAATTGTGTTAGAGAATTTTACTAAAAATTGTATCTTGCGCCCTCTTTTTAACAGAACAAATAGTATAAAATAAAAATATAAGTATATGGGTGTAATGGGTTTTTTGCGTGAACGGATGGGGAAGATTCTCGCGATTTGTATTGGGTTCTCGCTGCTTGCTTTTATTGTGGGTGAAGTTGTAAGGTCGGGCGGCTCGTTTTTTAAGGATGACCGTAATTTGCTCGGTGAAGTTGGCGGCGAAAAAATCGCTTATGATGACTTTACCAAAAAAGTTGATCAAAACAGTGCTCAGTTCAGGCAGCAGGCAGGTCAGGGGGCTTTATCGCCGCAAATAGTAAGTTATGTGCAGGGATTTACCTGGGACCAAATGGTACGCGAGGCAGTTATGCAAAAAGAGGTTGATAAACTCGACCTTGTAGTTGGAGATGATGAGGCCAAATCGATGGTGAGCGGCAGCAACCCTAACCAGCAGATAGTACAAGCCTTTGGCGACCCTAAAACCGGGCAGGTTGACAAGAACAAGTTAAATACTTTTTTGAATAACCTGGCATCGTCAAAAGCAGATGACCCGCTGAGGCAGCAATGGGCCGACTTTTTAACCCAGATGATCGAGGCTAAGTTGACCGAAAAATATATCTCATTGGTAACTAACAGCCTGTATGTAAATTCGCTGGAAGCTAAGGATGCTTATGAAAGCAAAAATAAACTGGTAAACTTTAAATATGTATTGCTTGATTATGCATCGGTACCTGATAGCAAAATAAGCCCTGCAAGTGATGATTTTCAAAGTTATTACGATGAACATAAGGCGGAATTTAAAAATCCGCAGGAGTTAAGGACTTTTGATTACGTAAGTTTTAATGCATCGCCATCAAAAGCCGATTCGGCAGCGATAAAAAAACAGGCTGAAAAAATTGCAGTTGATTTCAAAGCGAGCACAAATGATTCGCTGTTTGTGCAGATCAATGCCCAAACCAAAACACCGGTAACTTTTCAGCATAAGGGCCGCTCCGGATTGGATCCCAAAACTGACTCTATTATGTTCAGTGCGCCAAACGGTTTTGTTTACGGGCCATTCCTGTCAAACGGTAGCTATAAAATTGCAAAACTTGACGATGCCCATACCGAACCGGATTCAGTAAAGGCAAGGCATATATTGATCGATGAAAGAACTATCGGACATGATAAAGCCATTGCAAAAGCCGATTCAATAAAAAAATTGATTGAAGGCGGAAAATCATTTGCTGACCTTGCCAATATGTATTCTTTTGATAAAGGCTCTGCTGTAAAAGGCGGCGAGCTGGGTACATTTGCCCGTGGCAGCGGCATGGTAGCCCCTTTTGAAAACGCGGTATTCAGCGGTAAAAAAGGCGACCTGAAAATAGTTACTACCCAATTTGGCGTACACCTGATTGATATTGAAGATCAGAAAGGATCGTCGAAGGTTGCGAAAATAGCCGTTGTTGACGTGCCTTTGAAGGCCAGCAGCGAAACACAAACAGCAGTTTACAGCAAAGCCCAGGGATTTTTAGGTTCTTTAATAAAAGAGAATTTTGATGAGCAGGCTAAAAAAGCAGGTTTAGTTAAGAAAACTGCTGCCGACGTAAATAGTATCGCCTCAACGGTGACGGGTGTTGAAAGCGCACGTGAAATTGTAAGGTGGGCTTATGGCGCTGCAAAAGGCGACTTTTCTGACAAGGTTTATATTACCGGCGATCAGTATATTATTGCCCACCTGATACAAATTAAGCCCAAAGGCACCTTATCGCTTGATGATGTTAAAAAACAAATTGAGCCCATGGTTAAAAATAGGGTGAAAGCTAAATTGCTGAACGATAAATTACAGGCTGCATTAAACGGTTCCTCAACAATTGATCAGGTTGGTCAAAAAGCAGGGGTTAAAGTGGCGCCAATTCAAAACATGGTTTTTGCTAATCCGGTTATCCCGGGTTCATCAGCTGAGTATAAGCTGATAGGTACAGTTTTTGGTTCGCAGCCAAACAAATTATCAAAACCTGTTGAAGGGCAGCAGGGTGTTTATGTTTTTGTTGTGGATAGCTTTATTAACCCGGCCCCGCTTACAAATGCCGTTAGGGAAAAGCAGCAATTGGGCCAGGCCGGGTTGCAGCGTGCCGATTCGCAGATATTTGACGCTTTGAAAGATAAGGCGAATGTAAAAGATTACAGAGCTAAGTTTTTATAAGCATAATTTAAAGTAATTTTGTATCCGGGTGTAGCGTTATGGTTATGCCCGGATTTTTTATTTTAAAGCGCAATGGAAATACAGGAAAATATAGTGAATAAGGTGGCCCTGAGCGGCCTGGTTACTTTGGACCCCGCTGCCTTTTACCCCCCCGGCGACCGTGTTGTTTATGATATAAAGGATAACCTGTATATGGGCCTGATCCTTCGTGAAAAAGATTTCAGGGAATTTGTAAAGGCGCATGACTGGTCGCAGTATGAGGGTAAATATGTGGCTATTACGTGCACAGCCGATGCTATTGTACCTGCCTGGGCCTATATGCTGTTAGCCAACCGCATGGCGCCTTATGCCCTTGAAACCGTTTTTGGGGACGCAGACGTACTCGAAACAGTACTGTTTGTAAAAAGCATAGCGAAAATGGATGTTGAACAATACAGCGACCAGCGCATCGTTATAAAGGGCTGCGGGGATACGCCGGTGCCTGTTTCGGCTTATGTGGAACTGACAAAAAAGCTTACGCCGGTTGTAAAAAGCCTGATGTTTGGCGAGCCCTGTTCAACGGTGCCTATTTATAAGAAGGGTGTGTAGTCCATGGTCGATGGTCCATAGTCCATGGTCGAAAGGATTGTCGATAGTTCATAGTCCATGGTCGATAGTCCATAGCACAAGGAGGGAAGTCCATGGTCCATCGACTATGGACTATGGATTCCCCCCCCCCCCTTGTAATAGAATTGTAAAAATTTGGTTGCAATTATTTACTTTAGGCGTAAATTCATGTCAATAATCAAAACAGGCGTTAAAAAACAAAATTTATATTTTGTGCTTGTATATATGACATAAACAAATGAAAAAATACATTTTAATAATTTTTTTGGCAATATTAGCATTCACCCGCGCCTTTGGGCAGCCAATGGCTAATATGGTTACGCCCGTTTTTAAAGCCGGCGAACAGTTAAGCTATACCCTGAAATACGGTTTTTTTACCGCCGCCCAGGCCAATTTACGCGTGGAAACAAGTGATAAAACCTTTGATGGCCACCCTGCCTTTCATATCGTTGCCAATGGACAGACAGCCGGCGCTTTTGATCTTTTATACAAAACCCGTAACCGTTACGAAACGTACGTAGATCAGACGACATTGCTGCCCTATTTTTATACTGAAAACAGGCACGAAGCCAGTTACAAACACAGCGATAACGTAACCTTTAACCACCATGATGACAAGATCACGGCGAACAAAGGCGTTTTTCCTTATAAAGGGAAAGTGTTTGATTTTTTATCGGCTTACTATTTTTCGCGCAGTATTGATATTTCAAAAATAAAGATCGGCGATACTTTCGACCTGAAATACTTTTTGGAGGATGGCGTACATACCCTAAGTATAACTTATGTGGGTAAAGAAAAGGTAGAAAGCGACCTGGGGGTTTTTAATTGTTTGAAATTTAATCCAACCATTATACCGGGCCGCGTGTTCAGGAAAGACAGTAAGTTGTACCTTTGGATAACCGATGACAACAACAGGATTCCGCTGAAGGCCCATGTTGAACTGGTTGTAGGCAGTTTGACAATGAATTTAACAGCGGTGAAGGATTTGAAATATCCGTTGAACCCGGTGAGTAAATAAGTCTTAAGTCGAAAGTCAGGGCTCAAAAGTATGGAGTTTGGATGGTGGGGGTATGGGAAATGATCAGGCAAACTGCGGGTTGTGTGGAGAGAAAAAAGTTTGACTATTTTGTTTTTCACATTTTTTATCCTGATTCTTGCGTCCTGGTTCTTGACTCTTGATTCCTGGCTCTTGACTTTCGACTTTCAACTCCTGGCTCTTGACTCCAGGCTCTTGATTCTAAATAAACATAAATATGATTGAAGTTGGGTCTGTATTGCTGCATGAGGATGTGGTAAATGAAAATTTTGTATGTAACCTGAATAAATGCAAGGGCGCCTGCTGCCTGGAAGGCGACTCGGGCGCGCCGCTTGAAACCACAGAATTGGGCATACTCGACGAAATATATCCGAAAGTTAGACCTTTTATGACTGCGAAGGGCATTGCCACCATTGAGAAGAACGGCACCTACGTAAAAGACTTTGAAGGCGATTACACCACCCCCTGCGTTGACGTGAATAAGGAATGCGCTTATGTGATTCGGGAAAACGGCATTACCAAATGCGCTATCGAAAAAGCTTATGAAAACGGAGCCATCGACTGGAAAAAGCCCATCTCCTGTCATCTATATCCCATCCGCGTAACAAAATACCCCGAATTTGATGTGCTGAATTACGACCGCTGGAGCATTTGCAGCCCAGCCTGCGCCTTTGGCGCCGAACTTAAAGTGCGCGTACACGAATTTTTAAAAGCCCCCCTTATCCGCAAATACGGCGAGGACTGGTACAAAGAACTGGAAGACCGAGTGGCTGGGATTTAGTTCATTAGTTCATTAGTTCATTAGTTCATTAGTTCATTGGGGCATTGGGTATTTCGCCTCACCTAAATCCTCTCCAAAGGAGAGGGCTTAAAAAAGAGCGCAGTTCAAGTCCTCTCCTTTGGAGAGGGTTGGGTGAGGCTTTAAATATTTGGCCATTGAGTCATTGGGCTTTGGCATGGTTTTTTTCCTTAGTATTGTATGGATGAAAATTTCAGTGCGCGCCGTTAATATGCGGGCTGGCGAAATCCTTTTTACATCGGTAAAATAACCGACGTCAGAGGTCTGCGTTATCGCCAATGATTACTTTAATCTATAATCCTGCAATTCAATAACATAAAATTGCAAATTCCAGCATCACAACCTTTCAATGTTTTTCAGTAAAAAACTATACAAAAAAAATTTGATAAAAGCAATGCGTAAAAACACGGTAAAAAATGGGTGAAAACACGGTATTAAAATCCAAAATAACCTCTTATTATTACATTAATTATTTAAGTTATTAGTAACAATCCTAAACCTCGTCGCAGAAGCTATGAACTTTATCATATCAGGCACGGGGAAATAGTCCAGAAAGCGGAAAATCCCCGTGCCTTGTTTGTTTAAAGAGAAGGCTTTGCAGTCTCTCCAACACGCTTATTGACCAGTTAGCATATACCTATAACAGCACCAATCAGGTGCAAAGTATAGTTGATGCCAGCGGCAGTAATTTCGGCCAGAACAACGGAACCATGAGCTATAGCTATGACGGTAACGGCAACATGCTGAGCGGCGCCAATATAGTTACGGCCACTCAGAACAAAGCATTTACCTATAACCTGTTAAACCTGCCACTGGTAGCCACCATACCCGCCGGAACGGCAACTTATACCTACGATGCAACAGGTAATAAGCTGCGGAAGGTGGATGTATTAAACGGCGTCACTACCGCAACAGATTATATCGGCGGGATCCAATATGGCACTACAAGCGGAGTTACCTCAATCAGCTTTATACAAACAGAAGAAGGCAAAGCTGTTCCCATTAGTACAGGCTACGATTACACCTATTATTTGGGCGACAATTTGGGGGACACCCTGATTACCTTTGATACTAAATCAGGTACTGCCGCAATAGAGCAGCAGGATGATTATTATCCCTTTGGTTTAGAAATTGCCCGAAATGTTTATAGTCCGAAAAATGAGTACCTTTACAATAAAAAGGAGCTTCAGGAGGAGTTAGGCGAGTACGATTACGGCGCACGTTTCTATGACCCCGTCATCTGCAGATTTACTACTGTTGATCCACTTGCAACGAAGTATCCTTGGTACACGCCATACCAATTTGCGGGTAATGAAGTGCCCAATGCAATAGATAGAGATGGTATGGAACCAGCCTATCCCCATCCGGATGGAAGTTTTACGACTGCAAGGGATGGAGA
>JBIOHE010000216.1:0-7533 GCA_044448725.1 Sphingobacteriales bacterium
ACTGTTAATTTGGTTAATTTTATTGCTACATTGTGACGGTTTTAATTAAAAGATAAGTTTATAGTAAAATTCTACAACAAAGCGAATGAAGTTTTTGCTCAGGTGCCTAACCCTATTATTTTTGACGTGCTTATTTAATGATCTATTTGCGCAAGTAGCAACTTCATCCCTGCAGGGTAAAGTTTTAAAGGAAAATGCAACCCCTGCCGAAAGTTCAACCATTGTTTTATTAAAATTCAAAGACTCCACAATTGTAAGTTCCACCATTAGCAACAAAACAGGTTTGTTTAAAATTACCGGTATTCAGCCGGGCGAATATCTCCTGTTGGTGAGTGCAATTGGCTATAATAAATCATACACCGGGCCATATAATGCTATGGAAGGCCAAACCCTTAACATTAACGATATCATCCTAAAACCATCAACCACAAATTTAAAAGAAGTTTCGGTAGTGAGTAACAGGCCGGATGTTGAAGTCAGGCCCGGCAAAGTGATCCTGAACATCCAGAATAACATACTTGCGGCAGGTAATTCGGTATTTGATATTTTGAGGCAATCGCCCGGCGTAAGGGTTGATGATAGTAACAACATAAGTATTGTTGGCCGGCAAAAGGCCTTGATAACCATTGATGGTAAACCCACCAATTTAAGTGGCGAAGACCTCGCCGGAATACTTAAGGGGATGCAATCCAATACGATTGATTATATAGAATTGATAACAAATGGTTCTGCAAAATATGACGCATCGGGTGGCGGGATAATAAATATTGTATTAAAAAAAGGGAAAAACATCGGAGCTAATGCGACGCTCACAGGCTCATTAGGATACGGCAAATATGCCAAGAGCAATGCCGGCGTAGTTTTTAACGAACGTACGGCAAAGTTTAATATTTTCGGAAATTATAACTATTCGGATGATCAAAACTTTCATGATTTTGTTACCGACAGGAGCGTTAATTTTAACAATGTAGTCAGCAATTATAATGTGGATTATAACGCGGTACTAAAAACTAACACCAATAACTTTAACCTGGGGACTGATTTCTATTTGTCGCCCAATAGTACCGTAGGGTTTTTGATAAATGGCGGTGTCAGGAACGAAAATATTGTGAAAGACAATAATCTCCAAATCCTGAACCAGGGAGTATTGGATACTACTGTAGTGGCACATTCAAATGTGAACAGGCACATCACCAGGCTGAATTATAACCTTAATTATACCGGGAAGCTTGATAAAGCGGGAAAAACCATTACTGCTGATTTAAACTACAGCACAGTGAACCGCTCCTCGGCAGAGTACATCGGCAACAAGTTTTATAATCCGGCGGGCAACTATTACCGCGACTCCCTGCTTCAGAATTTATCGCCTGCGAACATTCGGATATGGGTGTCAAAGGCCGATTTTGTTGACCCTATATCAAAAACCTCCAAATTTGAGGCAGGCATTAAGTACAGCAATGTGCGGACTAACAATGACCTGATCTTCGGGCCATTGGTAAACGGACAATACCGGGGTGATCCGAGGTTCAGTAACCACTTTGATTACACGGAAAATGTGAATGCTGGCTATGTAGACTATCAAAATAAATTCGAAAAGTTTGATCTCACCGCTGGTTTACGTGCCGAGCAAACTATCTCGAAGGGAAACTCGATAACATCGGGCCAGGTGACTAACAGTAATTATACCGGCCTTTTTCCAAACGTATTGCTTACTTATAATTATGATGATAAGCACGATTTTTCATTCAGTTACAACCGGGGTATATTGCGACCTGACTATGAGGCATTAAATCCGTTTTTACGGTATATTGATTTGTATGACTTCGATTCGGGAAACCCGAATTTGAAACCGCAGTACACCAATTCAATAGAGCTGTCATATACCTATAACAAAACCTTTGTAACAACATTATACAGCAGCATCATTGCTAACGCTTCGGAGTTCAAATTTTTCGAACAGAATGATACTTCGAAAGTAAGTGTTAACATCCGCTCAAATCTGGGTACAGTGTATAACTACGGTATAAAGTTTTATGCCCCCGTTGTGTTTACCAGCTGGTGGAACGCTGATTTTAATCTCGACGTCTCTTATCAGCGTTATGTTGCCTACCCCGTAAACGGCAACCTGAATAAAGGAACACAGGATCTCATTTTTTCAACTAACCAGTACTTTGTCCTCAATAAAACTTTAAATGCCACATTAACCGGGCATTACGAAACGCCTACATTTTACGGGATCAGTCAATTTAAAGCCGCATATGGTGTGGATGCAGGAATTGCCAAACAGCTATTTAATAACAGGGGCAGCCTCAAACTGAGTGCGGTTGATATTTTTAACACCGTACGCGACAGGTTTTCTATCAATTATAAAAACCTGAATTTATCGACGACCAGTAAAGTGGAGAGCCAGATAGTGAGGCTGACGTTTACCTATAGGCTCGGAAAAATATCAGTAAAAAATCCAACGCATCATACAGGGAATGAGGATGAACAAAAAAGGACAAGTTCCTCAAATTTGCCCTGATTAACCTTAAATCAGCCTGCATGCCCGCTCAGCATACTCATAAAAATAATAAACAGCACCAACAGGCTGATGCCAACATACATGTAATCCTTTTCGAGTACAAAGCCGATGGTTGAAAAAACTACCCGGAGTATCGGGGTAGCAATTAGCAGGATAATGCCTGTTTGGATAATAGCCTGCCCCTTTAAATTCAATATGCCAAAAACAAGTCCACGGAAATGCTGAACAAAAACCGGGATACCAACAAATACATTATATCCTGCAGCAGAATGGCCATGCCTGTACAGGTAAATTAACCCGCCTAAAAAAACAACACTGATGGATATAATAGTGCCGGCTCTCAACACTTGCCCAAGCAGTAATTCCATATCCCTGTCTTTGAATTTTTTCATGGTTGCTTTTTAAAGTCCATGGTCCATAGCCCATGGTCCATAGTTTTCTCATCTATTTTTATTGAATAACCGTTTTTACCATTGTCCATAGACTATCGACCATGGACCAACTTAAATTTTCCCCGTTATTCCGTGATATATCATTTGACCCGCTAAAAACGTTATCACTATCGCAAATACCCAGCGCAGCCACCTCGACGAAGTGCTGCGGACCAATATTTTTGAGCCGGTTAAAGCGCCAAGCAGTACTCCGATCACAACCGGCATGGATACGCCAGGGCTTATGTAGCCGCGCTGCAGGTAAACAACGGCGCTCGCCGAAGCTGTAACGCCTATCATAAAATTACTGGTAGTGGTTGATACTTTAAAGGGGATCCGCATAATACTGTCCATCGCAATCACTTTTAACGCGCCCGAGCCAATGCCCAGTAAACCTGAAATAACCCCGGCAAAAGCCATCATAAAAAAACCTCCCCCTACACGGGTTACGGTATAATCAACAACACCGTTGGCTGTGGGGTAACTGCTGTTGAGTTTTAGCTTTTTTGCCAGGTAGCTTTTTTGATGCGTAATATGCTCCGCTTTTTTTTGCAGCGATATAAGGGCCGAAGAAATTAAAATTACGCCAAATAATATGGCAATATAATTGGTTGGGATATACAAGGCAAGTATCGCGCCGCACATGGCGCCCGCAGTAGTCGCTATCTCTAAGAACATGCCCAGCCGCATATTGGTGATACCTTCCTTAACATACGCAGCAGCCGAGCCGGAAGAGGTAGCGATCACCGAAACCAGCGATGCCCCGATTGCATAATGGATATCAACTTTCAGTAATAAAGTTAACAGTGGAATGATGACTACACCACCACCCAAACCGGTTAAGGAGCCCAATAAACCCGCAAAATAGGAGCCAATAAGTATAATCAGGGTAAATACTAATACAGACATAGTTAACAGGGTTGCTGATGCCGTAAAAGTAATAATAACTTTTTTTAAGCACTTACTTTAATGTTTGTCTATAGATTTAGTGAAGTAATTTGCACACGATTAAAGTAAATACCTGATGGTGATCTGCGCTTTACCTTTCTCAATTTGTACATTTGTACCTTCGTTATGAGTTATAAAAGTTTACAAGCCTGCATTACCGATCTCGAAAAACATGGTCATTTGATCCGCATTAAAGAGGAGGTTGACCCATACCTGCAAATGGCGGCAATTCATTTGCGCGTATTTGAGCACGGGGGCCCGGCTATCCTGTTCGAAAATGTAAAGGGGAGTAAATTTCCTGCGGTATCCAACCTTTTCGGAACGCTTGAGCGGTCCCGGTTTATCTTCAGGGATACTTTGGATAAGATAAAAATACTGGTCGACTTAAAATCTGATCTTGTAAAAGCAATAAAACATCCTTTCAAATACGCAAATGTGGCTTTGACGGCTTTATCAGCCCTGCCCATGAAAGTGGGCAGTAATGCCCCGGTTACATTTGCTAAATGTAAAATAAGCGACCTGCCCCAAATTGTAAACTGGCCCAAAGACGGCGGTCCTTTTGTTACAATGCCCCAGGTTTACACCGAAGATGCGGATAAACCTGGAATTATGAACGCCAACCTGGGCATGTACCGCATCCAGTTGGCGGGCAATGACTATATTTTAAATGAAGAGATCGGCCTGCATTACCAGTTGCACCGGGGGATCGGTGTGCATCAAAGCAAGGCAAACGCAAAAGGGTTGCCTTTAAAAGTTAGCATATTTGTGGGTGGCCCCCCATCGCACCCGGTGGCCGCGGTGATGCCGCTGCCCGAAGGTTTATCGGAAATGACTTTTGCCGGGGCGCTGGGAAATCGCCGCTTCCGTTATTTTTATGATGAAGAAGGTTTTTGCCTTTCGGCAGATGCCGATTTTGTGATCACCGGCACAGTAATGCCGCATGATAATAAACCCGAAGGCCCCTTTGGCGACCATTTGGGTTACTATAGTTTAAAACATCCCTTTCCGCTGTTAAAGGTGCACAATGTGTATCACCGTGAGGATGCCATCTGGTCGTTTACCGTGGTAGGCAGGCCGCCGCAGGAAGATACCAGTTTCGGCGCGCTAATCCATGAGATCACCGGTTCGGCTATTCCCAAAGAGATCCCTGGTTTACATGCAGTAAATGCGGTTGATGCGGCGGGTGTACATCCTTTGTTGTTCGCCATCGGCAGTGAGCGTTATACACCGTATTCCGATGAGCGCAGGCCACAGGAGATTTTGACTATCGCAAATCATATTTTGGGAAAAGGTCAGCTCAGCCTGGCAAAATATCTTTTTATCGCTGCAAAGGAAGATGACCCATCGCTGAATGTAAATGATATAGGCGGGTTTTTAAAACATATCCTGCAAAGGATTGATCTTACCCGGGATTTGCATTTCTATACCAAAACCACGATAGATACGCTTGATTACAGCGGTAGCGGTCTTAATTCAGGAAGTAAAGTGGCAGTTGCAGTAGCAGGGCCAGTGAAAAGGGAGTTATGGACTGAATTGCCTGCTGGTTTTAGCTTGCCCCTGCCTTTTGAAAAATATGAAATGGTAATGCCGGGTGTGCTGGCTGTGGAAGTGCCAAAAAATATAAAACACAGTGACACCCCATTAATCTTTGAAATACTGGACGAAGAATTAAAAGATGCTGAACTGGATGGCTTACCATTGATCGTTTTGTGCGATGACGCCGCGTTTACCGCTCAAAACCTCAATAATTTTGTTTGGGTAACTTTTACAAGGAGCAATCCATCGCATGATATTTATGGGATCAACAGCTTTACCGAAAATAAACACTGGGGCTGCAATGGACCGTTGATTATTGATGCCCGGATTAAACCGCACCACGCCCCGGTGCTCGAAAAAGACCCGGAAGTGGAGAAATTAGTGGACAGGATGGGAGAGAAGGGTGGCTCGCTTTATGGGATTATATAAATGTAGAGACGCAATACTTTGCGTCTCTGAACTTCTATTATTATGACAAGATTTATAAAAAATGTAACAGTTATCTGTTCAATATTGATGTTTTTTGCCTGTGGGAAAAAACAGGCGGATATGCCTCCTTACACTGTTTCAAAGATTTTTAAAAGTGATACCCTGACCACCGTAAATGTGCATATCGATAACCGCTTAACAGCTCCGGAATTGGTTTTATTAGCGGGCAAACTAAAGGCAGACAGCGCCAAAATTCAAAACCTGGAGATCCATTACCTGCTTCCCGGCAATGCGGAAACCAGTGCCGGAGATCATAGTTTTTATGCATCGGCCAGGTATTTGAAAGAGACCGAGGTTAAACCTGCCGATACCCTGAAGGACGAGAATGGCAATTTTTTGCATTTGAAAATTTTTGGTTTAAGCCGTAAACAGGCTAATAACCTGCTAAGCCTCCAACCAAATGAAATTAAAGGTAAAAATGTATTGGGCAGGTTCATTGATGATTATAACCATACCGTGATCATCCCTTTTAACGATCCATTAGATAAAAAGAACGACCTGTATATTGTTGAACTCGACTCCACAGCCAAGGTAGTTTCGGCAACCGTTCCGCAAAAAGTTGTTGAAGATGGTATTGATAAATGGCTGGTTACTCAAAATGGCGATTACCTCATCATCAGAAACAAGGTGCTTGGCCAGTATGCCGCCGACGGCATGGGTGTGCCGTTTAATAGTATTAAATCGGGGATTTAAGATTTCTGAAATAATCCCGGCTATCCCAAAACCAGGGCTTCGGTCATTGCATTTCTTAAAGATTCCGTAGAACCTAAATGATAGAAATGCGATATGGTTTTAATTTCTTTTGAAAGCCAATCATTGGCGATATGTTCATTTTTCCTGTACTTGTTTTCAAGCCACATTGAAAGGGCGTATTGGCAAGGCAGATTATGAGATATATTTGATAATAATTGAGCGTCATTGTCCGACCATGTATTAAAGTAATCAGTGCTCCGGCCAATATAGGGAGGGTCAAGGTAAATAAAGTCGTCTGGGGTTGCTTCACTTGTAGTGATTTTCCAATCCTGGGTTTTAAAAACCCAGTTTTTGCCTTTTATAGTTTTTTGAACCTTATCTATCTGGTTAACTATTTTGGTTACATAAGCTTTGGCAAATCGGTTAGGTTTATGCCCAAAAGGTACGTTAAACCCGCCTTTTGAGTTGAACCGCATCAGCCCGTTAAAGCATGACCTGTTTAAGAAAATAAAATCTATAGTCTCGCCGGTTTCATTAAACCGTTTCCTTATTGCATAATAATAATTGATGCCATGGATAGCTAATTGTGCCCCCATTAATTCTAATTGCTCGCGTACAATAGTGGCATTGATGGTTTCGGCTTGCAGGGCCTGATAAAATTTAATGATGTGTTTATTGGTATCACACAATAACGCATTGTCAGGGTTCATATTAAAAGCCACCACACCCGAGCCTAAAAAAGGTTCGATCCAGACACCTTTTCCTTCCCAGAAAATATTCTCACCTATAAAAGGAATAAGTTTGGTTTTTATTCCCTGGCACTTAATAGGGGGGACAATTACCTTTTCTATTGTTTTTGGAAAATGCATATACAATTATACTAAAAAAATTAGTTATTTAATAAAATTCTTC
>JBIOHE010000217.1:0-7531 GCA_044448725.1 Sphingobacteriales bacterium
CTCCATCTCACAATTCTTGAGATATTGTATGTATCGTCCTCAATCTTTGCAAGAGTTTTTTCAATATCAGCGGTACGGCTTGGCCCGGTAACATTGCTGATCATAGAGGGCAGGTCGTTGCCGTATTTGTTTTTTATCAGCTTAAAGCCATCTTTCAGGTCGATGACCAATTGCGAGGTATAGGCCAATACAATATGCACCGGGGGATAAATGCTTAAACGGCGGCCTGCCATATTAGCGTTTGATATTAATATACTGCCATTACGTGCAATTAATGCTTCACAAAGGGTAAAGCCAACGTCGGCCTGTTCAAAATCTCTATCTGTTTCAAAAAACGGATAGTCAAACCTGGTCAAAACATCCTGCAATGGGGGTTCCCAGCAATACATTTTACGCCATTTGCGTTCTTCGGCAAGTTCCAGCAAATTCTCGATGAATTGTACTTCATCGTCACAAAAAACAAACTGTCCGGAAACTGCGGTAAACTGTTCGGCAAAAAGCACTTCTGGAATCTCCTCATTTGGAGCATAATGAGGCAGGTCTTCAAGATTCGGGTAAGGGTTGTCCCTTTTTTCGAGGAGAGCCTTGCGGATCTTTTTAAGCAGTTTTTCCTTTGATGTAGTGATGTCCCTCATATTGGTGAGTAGTGAGCGGTGAATGGTGAGTAGTGAATTGTGAAAAATGTGCTATTTTAACCACTCACTACTCACCACTCACCATTCACTGTTTTATTTCTTACCTGCTGTTGCATCCTTTTCTTCAGGGTTTCTTTCAAAGGTGCCCGAATGATCAGCAACGCCTTCAGGTATCAGGGCTTTTGCAACCGGTGTCTGGTCCGCATCTGGTCCGTTCACAAACTCATCATAAGTGGTGCGGTTGTCAAATGGCCGTTTACCTAATATCTCTTCAAGGTCCGACTGGAACAGAATCTCTTTTTCTAAAAGCTTATCGGCTAATTTGATTAAACCGTCTCTTTTATCAATAAGCAGTTTCTTGGTCATTTCATAAACTTCACTTATCTGTTTACGAACTTCCTCGTCTATCATCTCCGAAGTTTTTTCAGAGTATGGTTTGTTAAACTGATATTCGCCCTGGGTATCATTAAACGATACATTTCCTACCTTTTCGTTCATGCCGTATATGGTAACCATGGCATAAGCAAGCTTAGTGATCCTTTCCAGGTCGTTTTGCGCGCCGGTTGATATTTTTCCGAAGGTAATATCTTCGGCAACACGTCCGCCAAGGGTCATGCACATCCCGTCAATCAACTGTTCGGTAGTATATAAAAACTGTTCTTTGGGGAGGTATTGGGCGTAACCCAATGCAGCAACACCGCGGGGAACAATTGATACTTTAACCAGCGGATCAGCATGTTCCAGGTACCAGCCTGCAATAGCATGCCCGGCTTCGTGATAAGCTACGATGCGTTTTTCTTCCGGCGAAATGATCTTGTTCTTTTTCTCCAATCCGCCTATTACACGGTCAATGGCATCCTGAAAATCCTGCATATCAACAGCCTCTTTGTTTTTACGGGCGGCAATCAAAGCGGCCTCATTACAAACATTGGCAATTTCCGCACCGGCAAAACCCGGTGTTTGCGCTGATAGTTTTTTAGCATCAACACCTTCGGCTAATTTAACAGGCTTTAAATGCACTTTAAATATTTGCTCCCTCCCAATAAGGTCGGGTTTATCAATGGATACCTGCCTGTCAAAACGGCCCGGGCGCAATAATGCGGAGTCCAATACATCCGGGCGGTTTGTTGCTGCAAGGATAATAATACCGGAGTCGGTACCAAAACCATCCATTTCAACCAATAACTGGTTCAGGGTATTTTCGCGTTCATCGTTACCGCCTACAATATTGTTTTTACCGCGGGCCCGGCCAATGGCGTCTATTTCGTCAATAAATATGATACAGGGTGCTTTGTCTTTCGCCTGGCGGAATAAATCACGCACACGTGATGCACCCACCCCAACAAACATTTCAACAAAGTCCGATCCTGACAGGGAGAAAAACGGCACCTGGGCTTCGCCGGCCACAGCTTTGGCAAGCAGCGTTTTACCGGTACCCGGAGCGCCGATTAATAGGGCCCCTTTCGGTATTTTACCACCCAGGTTAGTGTATTTTTTGGGATTTTTAAGGAAATCCACAATTTCCATTACTTCCTGTTTGGCTTCTTCAAGGCCGGCCACATCATTAAATGTTACCGATACCTGCGCTTCTTTATCAAACAAGGTAGCTTTTGATTTGCCGATATTAAATATCTGGCCTCCGGGACCGCCGCCGGCACCACCAGACATACGGCGCATAATAAACAACCATACCGCCACCAGCAGCACAGCCATTATAATTACCTGAACAAACCAATTGTTTAAAAGGCTTTCGTGTGCCTGATCAAGCGACACAGGGATCTTTTGGGCATCAACCACACCAAGCTGGGCGTCATTTATTTCTTTTGTTAAAAACTCGTATGTGGACGCATTAAAATAGTATTGGGGGCCGGTATCCGGGGCTACACCGCCTAAGGGGGATTTGTCTTTTCTCGCATCCGAATATTCGGATTTGCTGAGGCTTCCTGACTTTAGATAAACTTCCGCAACAATAAGGCCGCCACTGGGGTAGGCCACAACTTTCTCTACATCGCCATTTTTTAGCATTTGGCCCGCAAACCGTTTAAATGGTATCGGGTTTTGAGCAGTATTACTAAAAAAAGCGGCAAAACCCAGCAACACCATCACAATAATGGCGTAAAACCACATAATATTGGGTTTAGGGGGTTTGGGCGTAATTTTCTTATTCGGTATTTTCCGTATGGGTTTTGGTTTTTCCAGGTTATTATCTTTCATTTCTTTACAAGTTCAAACTTACAATCTTTATTTAACATTTTGTACGGACCAGACATTGACGCCTTTTAATGCGCATTTGTTACGAAAGCTTAAGCGCTTTTGTACAGTTTAATTTCTGCATCGCCCCAAAGGTCTTCCATTCCATAAAATTCACGTTTATCGGTCCTGAAAACGTGTACAACCACATCTATATAATCCAGCAGTATCCATTCGCCAAACTCTATCCCTTCTTTTCGCCAGGGGTCTTGTTGCGTAGCTTTATAAATCTCATCTTCAATACTATTAGCTATTGCTTTTACCTGGGTAGCTGAATCAGCATGACAGATCACAAAATAATCAGCGACCGAACTAAAAATATTACGAAGGTCTAACCTGATGATATCATTCCCTTTTTTTTCCTGTATGCCATGAATGGCAAGCTCAGAAATATATGCGGATTCACTTAATGCCTTGTTTTTTGCCATCAAAAAGAATTAGTTTTGAACGATTTTGAGATTAACATTATTATACTTTGCAAAATAACATATTTTCGGGCTTATTTGTTGGACAAAATTTTATTACGTTAAAAGAAGTTGATTCTACCAACAATTTCCTCAAAGATTTACTGTCAAATTCCAAGCCATTGATGGAAGGTACGGTCATTATGGCAGAAAACCAGTATGCAGGCCGGGGGCAGCAGCAAAATGGCTGGCATGCACAACCGGGAAAAAATTTAACCTTCAGTATGCTGTTGACCCCCCGTTTTTTAGCAATAACTGACCAGTTTGATTTAGTAAGGGCAATAAGCCTGGGGGTTTTTGACGCGCTTGAACCTCTGCTGGGCGATAAATTAAAAATAAAATGGCCAAACGACATCTATTATGCCGACTATAAACTCGGCGGGATGCTCATTGAAAATACGGTGCAAGCCGGGCAAATACGAAATTCTATTATTGGTATTGGCCTTAATGTTAACCAGGAGAGTTTTCCGCAGGGTTTATCAAATGCCATTTCCATAAAGCAAATCTTACACGCAGATTATGATTTAAAAGCTTTATTATCCGAAATTTGCCGCCATATTGAAGGCTGGTATCTGAATTTAAAGGCCGGGAAAATTTCTTTTGTAAGGGAATCCTATTTATCACGACTATATTGGTTAGAGGAAAGCAAAAGCTTCAGGACAGAAGAACGCATATTTACAGGGGTAATAAAAAATGTGCGTTGCAACGGATTATTAGTGGTTCAAAATAATAATGGCGAAGATTTGGAGTTTAGTTTGAAAGAAATTGAATTCGTTCATTAGTTCAAGGTTCATTAGTTCATTTGTAACAACGTGTTAAATAATGTTAAATAAAGGTGATAACAGCCTTTTACAGGTATTTACAACAACTTATGTTCAGAATGAAAACAGAAACCGGCGCTACTTTAGCGGATCAATACTCCCGATACCTGTCGGGACGAAACAGCGAAATAATGAACAAAAACGAAATATGAAAAAACTATTTTTAATTGCGGCAGTATTGTTAATAAATGCCGGCGCTTATGCGCAGATTGAAAGTCCGGTAAAATGGTCTTACGCCGCTAAAAGGCTAAGCAGCACCGAAGCCGTTGTGTTTTTAAGGGCAACTATACAGGATGGCTGGCATATTTATTCCCTTAACGTAAAGGATGGCGGCCCGGTAAAAACCTCTTTTACTTTTTCGCCGTCAAAAGAATACAGTTTGGTTGGCAAAACCACCGAACCGGCGGCTATTACCAAATACGAAGAATCTTTTAAGATGGATGTCGGATACTTTGAAAAATCGGTTACGTTTCAGCAAAAGATCAAACTAAAATCGGCAAATGCAACTGTGGTAAAGGGTACACTGGAATTTGAGACCTGCAACAATAAAAAATGCCTCCCGCCGGACGATGTTGAATTTTCAATCCCTTTAGGTAAATAACAAGCAGCATATTATATTATGAAGTATTTTAACAACCGCAGTTCGCTGCGGGTCGGGGTATTGCTGTTGCTAACAGTAATTGCTTTTTTAATAACAGGTTTAAACACAGCCGAAGCCTATCAAAAGAAAGCGGTTGATACCGTTTCAAGCAGCGATGTTCAGTTCACCAGTATTCCTACTGCTGCCGATAGTATGGCCGCAAGAAAGAAACACCAGGACAGCCTTAAAAAAGCAAAAACTGTTGTAAAAGCCGTCAAATTGGCTAAAGAAAAACCAAAATCACTTTGGGCAATTTTTATTGCCGGCCTTTTAGGCGGATTTACTGCTGTAATATTGCCCTGTATTTATCCATTATTGCCATTAACCGTTAGTTTTTTTACAAAAAAGAGCGGGTCAAGGGCCAAAGGAATACTTCAATCAGTTATTTACGGGTTGTCAATTATAGTTATCTATGTTTTTTTAGGGATGCTTATCTCTATCCTGTTTGGCTCCGATGCATTAAATGCGCTGGCAACCAACGGTGTGTTTAATATATTTTTCTTTTTGTTATTAGTTGTTTTTGGCATATCGTTTTTGGGTGCATTCGAAATTACTTTGCCAAGCTCCCTTGCCAATAAACTGGATGCCAACGCCGATAAAGGAGGGCTTACCGGTATATTCTTTATGGCGTCAACCCTGGTGGTTGTGTCGTTCTCGTGTACAGGCCCGATTATAGGTACCCTATTGGTTGATGCTGCCTCAAAGGGCGACCGGTTGGGCCCGGCAGTTGGCATGTTCGGGTTTTCGCTGGCGCTTGCCTTGCCTTTTACTATTTTTGCCTTATTTCCGTCAATGCTCAAGAGCTTGCCGAAATCCGGCGGATGGCTTAACAGCGTTAAAGTAGTACTGGGCTTTTTAGAACTTGCCTTTGCATTGAAATTTTTATCAAATGTTGACCTTGCCTACCACTGGAACTGGTTCGACCGTGAGATATTCTTGTCGCTTTGGATAGCCATTGGTTTATTGATGGGATTATACCTCATCGGGAAGATCAGGTTTTCGCATGACAGCGATGTTTCTTATTTATCCATCCCGCGCACATTTTTATCAATTATTGTATTTGCGTTTGTTATTTATATGATACCGGGCTTATGGGGCGCCCCTTTAAAATCTATCAGCGCATTTTTGCCGCCGATAGCCACCCAGGATTTTGACCTTTCGCCGGTACCAGGCGGAACCGGACTTGCGGATGTTAAGCAATCCTCAATAAAGGTTAAAAAATACGACGACGGCAACTATGACCGTATAAAAACAAGAGGCCTGGATGCGTGGTATGACTATGACCAGGCCCTCCAGGTATCAAAAGAATTGCACAAGCCTGTGTTTATTGATTTTACAGGGTTTAATTGTGTTAACTGCCGTAAGATGGAAGCCAATGTATGGTCGGACAAACGGGTTTTTGCCCATTTAAGAAACGACTTTATATTGCTGCAGCTTGTTGTTGATGATAAAAAGGATTTAGATCCCAAAGAACAATTCACATCTGACTACAGCGGCAAAAGGATTACCACTTTAGGCGGCAAATGGAGCGACCTGGAAGCTTCGCGCTTTAACTCAAACTCACAGCCGTTTTATGTGATGCTGGATAGCGATGGCAACATGCTCACCGACAAAAGCGGGAATGTTATACCACCTTCACCGGCAGATTATAATGCGGACAGCTACCTGAAATTTTTAGACACCGGCATAACCGCCTATAAAAACAAGCAATAGCCAATTTTCCGCGACGGCGATACCTGTCGCAAACAGATTATGCCCTTTCAGGAAGAAATGCAAGTTTTTTAGCCCTGAAAGGGCATAATATATTAGCACAGGTCGAAGTCCTGTGAAAAAAAAATGTAAATTTGCCGAACTTTTAAAAAGCTCAGATTAATACTTGCTACCTTTGCAAAAATGTTTGGGCAGGTGAATAATTATTTTAAACGCGAAAGGGCGCCCTTTCAAAAAAAATGACGCAGATTAAAAATATTGGGGTTTATACATCAGGCGGCGATTCGCCGGGAATGAATGCCGCTATCCGGGCGGTTGTACGTACAGCAATTTATTATGGTTTGGATGTTACCGGCATACGCCGTGGTTACGACGGCATGATCAGAGGGGACCTGTTCCCCATGGACCGCCGGTCGGTTTCAAATATCATCCAGCGGGGCGGTACCATATTAAAAACCGCACGCAGTGAGCAATTTAAGACTATTGAAGGGCGCAAACAGGCATTTGAAAATTTAAAAGCAAACAAGGTTGATGCTTTGGTTGCTATTGGCGGCGACGGTACATTTACCGGGGCTAAAATTTTCGGGCAAGAGTATGATATGCCGATTGTTGGCCTGCCTGGTACCATCGACAACGACCTTTGCGGCACAGATTTCACTATTGGCTATGATACAGCAATCAACACTGTAATACAAGCCGTTGATAAAATACGGGATACTGCCGAATCACACGACAGGCTGTTTATTGTTGAGGTGATGGGCCGCGACTCGGGACTAATTGCCTTACGGACCGGCATTGCCGCCGGAGCCGAGGCGATATTGATACCGGAAAGCAAAACTGACCTGCAGGCTGTATTTGAGAAGCTGGAAAGAGGCAGAAAAGATAAAAAGTCGAAAATTATTATGCTTGCCGAAAACGGCGAAGCCGGCGACGCCTTTGAAATAGGGCGTCAGATTAAAGAGAAGTTCCCGAATTACGACACGCGTATCTCCATATTAGGTCATATACAGC
>JBIOHE010000218.1:0-7418 GCA_044448725.1 Sphingobacteriales bacterium
ATTTCATTCCTAATAAAAAATACTGGGTTGGCCTGCCTGTGGTTCCCCCATTGGTTTTTGGCTATGTGAGCCTTGGCATTTATATGAACTTATCTGTTTGGTACAAGCTGTCCGATCAAACCAAATATGGTTTATATATTTCTGGTATCGGCGCCATACTCACCATCGTACTCAATGTGCTTTTTATACCCAAATACAGCTATATGGCGTCAGCATGGATATCGCTGATCGCCTACGCCAGCATGATGATTTTATCCTATATATGGGGGCAAAAAAATTATCCTATCCCGTATAACCTCAAAAAAAACTTGTCCTATATCGTAACTTCGGTTTTAATCGTTTATTTATCGTTCTACGTTTTTAACCGTAATATATTTGCGGGGAATTTACTTTTACTGTTATTTGTTTTTGCAGCGGTTTATTTTGAAGGTAAGGAATTAAAAGCTATTTTTATTAAACGATGAAGATCAGGATTATTAACAGGTCAAAAAATGCTTTGCCTGCTTACGAAACTTTGCATGCAGCCGGTATGGACCTGCGGGCTGATGTGGAAGAAACGGTATTGCTTAAACCAATGGAGCGCAAACTTGTCCAAACAGGGTTGCATATAGAATTGCCGGAAGGCTTTGAAGCACAGATCCGCCCGAGAAGCGGCCTGGCCTTTAAACATGGCATAGGGATCGTTAATTCTCCAGGCACTATTGATGCTGATTATCGCGGCGAAATTAAAGTGCTGCTTATTAATTTTTCGGATCAGGTTTTTGAAATCAATACCGGCGACAGGATAGCGCAAATGGTAATTGCCCGCCACGAAAAAGTAAACTGGGAACAGGTAGAAGAATTGAATGAGACATCAAGGGGCGCAGGCGGGTATGGTCATACAGGGATAGGATAGGAGAGAAGCAAGATTTTTAGAGCGGGAATCAGGAATCAAGAATCAAGAATCAAGAGTCAAGATAAAATAACAAGAGGAAAATGACTAATGACTAATGACCAATGACTAATGAAAAAATGGTTTGGATGCAGGACAAGAGGATATGAAAGATAAAAGATTTGTACATCGGATAAAGAAAGACAATTTGGTAATACGCCATATACTTTCTGTCTTTATTCCTGGCTTTTGGCTGTTGATTTTTCGTAGCCGTGTCCTTCCTGTCCTGGCTCTTGGCTCCTGGCTCTTGATTCTTTCCTGTCCCGTTTTTGCGCAAAACAAAAATGCCGGCAAAGGCAACACTGCAACAATTGTTGAACGTAAACCCTTAACTTATGCCGATAGCTTAATGGTGAAAGATCTTTTTTTTAAGGCTTTGATCGCAAAGACTTCTGAAAACCAAAAAGATGCCGAAGATTTTTTTGCAAAGACAATACAGATCGACCCGGCCAATGATGCTTCATTGTACGAACTTGCCAATCTTAAAAAACTAAAAAACGATTATCCGCAGGCGCAGCAATTATTAGAGAAGGCAGTCAGCGTTAAGCCGGATAATGAATGGTATTGGGCATCTTTAGCCGATTGTTATGAAAAGAACAACGACTTTGCCAAACTCGAAAAAGTATTCAGTGAATTGATCAGGATTAACCCGGATAAGCCCGACTATTATTTCGATGCTGCAAATGCTTTTTTCTATGAAAAAAAATACGATGAGGCATTGCAGATTTATGACAAGTTAGAAACTTTAACAGGCCCGACTGACGATTTACTTGCCAACAGGCAAAAAATTTATCTCAAACAGGGCAATGTCGATCTTGCAGCTAAGCAGCTCGAAAAAATGATCGCGGATAATCCTTTGCAAACAAAGTATTACCTGTTTCTGGCCGAGCTGTACAGCGCTAACAACTTTGGCGATAAGGCCTTAAAAATATTGCAAACAGCCGAAAAACTAAAGATAGGTAATGGCCTGGTACACCTGGCGCTTGCTGATATTTACCGGGATAAAAAGGACTATGAAGCCAGTTATAATGAACTGACACTGGCCTTCGCCATTCCGGATGTGGATATTGACCAGAAGATAAAAATTGTACTTGGTTATTTACCAAGATTTCCTGACCCCAATGCAAAAGCCAGCGCCCTTGAACTAAGCAGGATACTGGTGGGCGCCCACCCCGGCGATGCAAAAGCTTATGCTGTTTACGGGGATATGCTGGTGCAAAACGATAAACTGAAGGATGCAAAGGAAATGTACCAAAAATCAATTGCGCTTAACAACCAGGTATATGCCGTACAGGAGCAATTGGTAAGGATTGAATTGGGGGGCAATGATTTGGATGGGGCAGTCAGGGACGGAGAGAATTCATTGTCGTTTTTCCCCAACCAGGCCTGGATGAATTATCTGGTAGGCGTGGCCTGGCTGCAGAAAAAAGACAATAACAAAGCCATATTATATATTAAAAATGCGACAACGTTAGAATTTCAGGATAAGGACCTGTTATCGCAAAGTTACTCGGCATTGGGCGATTGTTATCATAATATAAAAGATAATGCAAACTCTGATAATGCCTACGATAAAGCGTTAACGTATAACGCCGGCAATGTATATACTTTAAACAATTTTGCCTATTATTTATCGTTAAGGGGCGAGCAACTGGATAAGGCTGCAGCAATGTCAAAACGATCCAATGATCTGCAACCCGCTAATGCTTCATTTGAGGATACTTACGCATGGATCTTGTTTAAACAAAAGGATTATAACCGCGCTAAATTATGGATAGAAAAGGCCTTGGCTGACGACAAAACCAACAGTGCCGTAAAATCCGAACATTATGGCGATATTATGTTCTACCTTGGCGATATTAACACTGCGGTTGAAAACTGGAAAAAAGCGAAAGCTAACGGCGACCAGTCGCCTGTGTTAGAAAGAAAAATAAATGAAAGAAAGTACATTGAATAGAGCCGTCTTGTTTAGCAACGCGTTTACAATCAGGCGCTGCATAAAGCTGTTTGCCTTATGTTTTTTGCTGCTGATGGTGAGCTGTAAAGCAAGAAAACAATTAATGGCAAAACACGCCCGGGTTGATACCCTTGCGAAAGTGGTTGATTACAAAGGCATTAAGCTAAACGCAATAAGAGCGGGGCAAACCAGTTTTGATAATTTTTCGGGTAAGGCACATGCCACCCTGGATATTAACGGAAACAGCAATGATGTTACTTTAAATATACGCATAAAGAAAGGCCGGAAAATTTGGGTGTCAATTACCGCTATTGCAGGTATTGAGGCTGCGAGGGTTTTGATTACCCCTGACAGCATGTTTGTTATAAACCGCCTGGAGAGCGTTTATTTAAAAAAGCCGTTCAGCTATATCAATAAATTTGCGGGCAATCAGGTAAATTACACAACAATTGAGTCGCTGTTGATTGGGAACGCTATACCAGAACTGATAAATGAAAATGCCGATATGCAGATGAATCCCGACAGCACTACATTATCCGGTAACCTGGAGGAGCTTGTTTATAAACTTATTATAGGGCCGGGTATGCGGGCTACACAAACCAACCTTAGCAATCAAAACGAGGGGCAGTCTATGCAGGTTACAAACAATACGTTTGTTCAATCCGGTACGCGGTTAATTCCATCGCAAATAGATATCACATCATTAGTGAAAGATAAAAAAATACAGGTTAATTTGCGCTATATTAAATCGGGCTTTGATCAGCTGCTTGAATATCCGTTTAATATCCCCGGAAGGTACAAGGAGGAAGATTAAGTTTTTTAGTTGAAATGTTGGAGCACAAAAATATACGGATGAAGTTTTTGAAGGTATTATTTTTCCTGGTCTTTGTTTTTGCAGCACTGGCAGTTCATGCGCAAAGCAGTGAAGAGCTGAAACACCAGCGCGAGGTATTATCGAAGCAGTTAGAACAACTTAACCATGAATTAGAAGAAACCACCAGTAATAAAAGGGCTACCTTAAAGGAGTTGAATTTATTAAAGCAAAAGATCAGCCTTCGCGAAGAAGAGATAAACAATATTAATTCGCAGGTAAGGAACCTTGATAACCAGATTTCGGAAAGCAATAACTTTGTGCATAACCTTCAAAGCCAGCTGGATCAGTTAAAAAAGGAATACGCAGCGATGGTGCTGTTCACCTATCGCAATCAAAGTGCCTATAATAAATTAATGTTTGTTTTTGCCGCAAGTGACTTTAACCAGGCCTATAAACGCTTAAAGTATTTACAGCAGATTGGCGACTACCGGGTCCGGCAGGCGGGGTATATTGAGGAAACGCAGACAGAACTGCATGTGAAGATAAACGAGCTGGATAAAAATAAAAAAGAAAAAAGCATTTTATTGGTTGATCAGGTAAAGGAAAAGGAAACACTTGGTAAGGAAAAAAACACCCAGGTACAGGTAGTGGCTGATCTTTCAAAACACGAAGGACAATTAAAGCAGCAGCAACAGGATGTACAAAGAAAGATAGCTAAAACGAACAGGGAAATTAACAATGCCATACGCCGTGAAATAGAGGAGGCAAGGCGAAAAGCTGAAGAAGAAGCAAAAGCCGAACAAAGGGCTGCTGCCGCAAAGGCAAAAGCTTCCGGGAGTAAAGATGTTGTTGCAATTCCCAAAACCAGGCTGATTACAAAGGCCTCGACTGATAGTGAGGTGTTGAATGCGACGCCCGAATCGGCTAAATTGTCAAGTGATTTCTTAAGTAGCAGAGGTGCATTGCCCTGGCCGGTTGCCAACGGAAATTTGAAACAGGGTTTTGGGGTATATTACGATAATGAAGGTATTAAGAATGAAAGCTATGGCTGGGACATCAAAACAAATCCCGGCGCATCAGTGAGGGCTGTATTCCAGGGCGAGGTTACAAGTATTAAAAACATTAGCGGCACATTTTTGGTGATGATTAAGCACGGGGAATATTTTACGGTTTACACAAACCTTAAATCATTTTTTGTGAAAGTGGGGCAAAAAGTTACCACAAAACAGGTGATAGGAACAGTAGCTACGGATTCGTCCACCGGTGAGGCGATAGTCACCTTTGATTTGTATAAGGGATATACTCCGGTTAATCCGAAAATTTGGCTGGTGTCGAATTAGTTTTTAAATTTTTAAATTTTTTATTGCGTATATTTGTTGCCTCAATTAGTAAAGCGTTATGT
Source organism: Sphingobacteriales bacterium (assembly GCA_044448725.1). Lineage (GTDB taxonomy): Bacteria > Bacteroidota > Bacteroidia > Sphingobacteriales > Sphingobacteriaceae > Mucilaginibacter. The sequence goes on from JBIOHE010000218.1 coordinate 5,105, forward strand.
ATTATAGTCCAGATCTTTTGTTTTTGAGCAACCTCTTTTCATCAGACATGGTATTAATTTTAATTGTTGCTTTGTTGCTTTTCGGGGGCGAAAAACTTCCCGAAATTGCACGGGGGCTTGGAAAGGGGATACGTGATTTTAAAGATGCTTCCGAAGGTATTAAACGGGAGATTAATGAACAAATAAACAGCTACGAGGAAAAACGGGTTGAAACGGCGTTAAATAACCAGGCCGCCCAGCATCAGTTGTCTGCTAATACAGAAAACCCGGCAGGTTTTTCTGCTGTTGAAAATACAATGCCGTTCAATGAAAGTCATTTTACGGCAAATGAAAACACGGTATCCGAAAGCCAGACAGAGGTTCATAGTGAACCGGTTGCCGGAGAGCATGTTGCTGTTCAGCATACAGATGCAGGAACAACAGCTGATGAACCAAATAAGAATTCAAAATAATATTAACCATATAAAAATTAAAAATTATGGGACTCTTGGAACCACAACATATAATTTTAATCGTCCTGGCTTTATTGCTGTTTTTTGGCGGTAAAAAAATTCCCGAACTTATGAGAGGTTTGGGAAGGGGCGTGAAAGAATTTAAAGATGCGCAGAACGGCGAAAGCAGCAGTTCGGCAACAACTGATCATCCCGAAGATAAACCAAAGGTTTAAACATCAGGGATTGGTTGGGAAACAGTGATCAGGGGCGCGAGGTTAGAGATTAGTTGTTAAGTCTTTTTCTGATCTCTGCCCCGGAATTTCTAATATCAAAATTATTTACAAACTTATCTGTTGATTTTTTTTATACTTTCAACGGATAAGTTTTTTATTTTAGCCACATGGTTAAATCTTATGCCTCTTTAATCGAAATAAAGAATGAGATTAAGAATGGGGAAATTACTGTTGAAGGGCTTGTAAGGGGTTATTTAAAAAAAATTTCCGCTAATGCCCATTTGAATGCATTTAACGAAGTATTTGAACAGGATGCGCTGGTAAATGCGCAAAAAGTTGATTCAAAAATAAAACAGGGCATTGCCGGCAAACTTGCCGGTATGGTTATTGCCATAAAAGACAACATCTGTTATAAAGGGCATAAAGCAAGCGCGTCTTCCAAAATTCTGACAGGTTTCACTTCTGTTTACTCATCAACAGTAGTTGAACGCTTAATTGCCGAAGACGCAATTATTATCGGACGTTGCAATTGCGATGAGTTTGCAATGGGGGCTTCAAATGAAACCTCATTCTTTGGGCCGGTAAAAAACTATGCTGATAATACCAGGGTATCCGGCGGATCTTCCGGCGGTTCAGCCGTGGCAGTTCAGGCAGGTTTGTGCCATGCTGCACTGGGAACAGATACCGGCGGTTCCGTAAGGCAACCTGCCTCTTTTTGCGGATTGATAGGGCTTAAACCAACATACGGGCGTATTTCACGGCATGGCATAATTGCTTACGCTTCTTCATTTGACCAGGTGGGGCCAATTACCAGATCGGTTGAGGATGCAGCTCTTTTATTGGAAGTAATGGCTGGTCCCGACGAATACGACAGTACTTTGGCCGATGTTGAGGTTCCATCCTTCAGCAATAATATTCAGGCGCCCGCACCTAAAAAGATAGCTTATTTACAGGAGGCATTATCAAGTCCGGGTGTAGATGCCGAGGTAAAGGCCAACCTCATTAAATACATCGAAAAGTTACGTGCCGAAGGGCATATTGTTAAACCGATTGCATTTGAGTACCTTGATTATCTGGTGCCTGCATATTATATATTAGCTATGGCCGAAGCCTCATCAAATCTTTCGAGGTATGACGGCGTGCACTATGGATACCGGAGCCCGGCTTCAACTGATTTAATATCAACTTATAAGCGTTCCCGTTCCGAGGGGTTTGGCAAAGAGGTTAAGCGACGGATCATGCTTGGCACATTTGTATTAAGTGCCGGATATTACGACGCGTATTATGCAAAGGCTCAAAAAGTGCGCAGGCTGATAAGGGAGAAAACAGATGCTATTTTAAAGGAATACGATTTTATTCTGATCCCTACCGCACCAGAGCCTGCATTTCCAATAGGAAGGGTTGAAAAAGATCCGGTGGTGACTTATCTTTCAGATATTTTTACCGTACAGGCGTCATTGACAGGTGCGCCGGCTATTTCGTTGCCCGCAGGCAATAATAGTAAAGGATTACCGTTAGGTTTACAACTGATTACAAGGCATTTTGAAGAACAGGAGTTGTTGAATTTTTCGAAATATTTCCTTGAACTATAGAAAATTTAATAATTTAGTAAATTATTGATTCAAATAGTACTCCCTGGTTAAACCC
>JBIOHE010000219.1:0-7412 GCA_044448725.1 Sphingobacteriales bacterium
AAGATATTGTAAGGCTTTCAGATTGATTTTAAAAACTTATTCATATATTACAAGCCTCGAAAATCGGGGCTTTTTTTATCTTATTTAAAATCAAAAATATGCCACTTACTCCTCCATCAGACGCTATTTATCCCATGTCAAAAATTAGAAGCGTTAACGTACTATATGACGGAACGCAACCACCTTATTTGGAATTTTCATTAGCCGAATTAGAATTACATAATGGCGATGTTGTAATCGGGATACGACATGATAGAAATGAATGGAATGAAAATACAGAAGAGAATGGTTATCCTGTCGTCCGGGGCGGTCGCCCAAGCTGGTTTATCCTACCGGATATTGATATACTACTACCCGAACTTACAAGGTTATTTTCTAATAAAAAATAAATTCAAACTGAGACACTACCAAATTTTTAATGAAATTAGTTTTTTTACCGCCCTGCAAGTAACGTTTATATTGGTAGATTATAGAATAACCGAATTTTCCTATTCTCCCAGAATCTGCTCATAAAGTTTCAAATAATCGCTAACCATTTTCTCGCTGGAAAATTCGGAAAAGGCCCGGCTATAACAATCAAGCCGTTTTATATGATGAAGTCTATCCACCGCTTCGACCGCTTCATCAACATCACTGACCAGAAAACCGGTTTTTTCATCACAAATCAATTCGGGCATCGAGCCTTTGTTAAAAGCTATAACCGGAGTACCGCAAAGCATGGCTTCTGCTACGCTCATTCCAAAAGGCTCATTGAAATTAATGGGATGAAGCAATGCTGCTGCATTGCCTAAAAGCGCATTTCTTTTTTCCGGACCGGCAGGGCCAATATATTCAATTTGTGAGTTTAATTGCGGCGAAATCTTTTCGTTGAAATAGTTCTCATCCTGAATGATTCCGGCTATCAGTAATTTTCGCTTGCTTTTTTTGGCGATCTCTATAGCTTCGGCTGTTCCTTTATCGGGATGTATCCGTCCGAAAAACAGCAGATAATCAGCCGGTTCATCATTATACATAAAATCTCCGGTATTTAAGCCATTGTAAACAGTTGCCAGATAATTTAGTTCGGGGCTGCGGTCGGCATTGCTGATGGATACATAATGACCTTTTGAATTATATTTTTTATACACCGGGATTATCGCAGGCGAAGAAAAGCCGTGTATGGTAGTAATAACGGGGGTTTTTATCAAACCGGAATAGGTAAGCGGCAAAAAATCAAAATTATTGTGAATAATATCAAAATCAGCAGCCCTTTCCATCAGGTTGCTGATATGCAAACACTCCAGTACTTTGGCATCCTGGTTACGGTTTTCTTCGTAACCCCTATCGCAAACAGCTGATAACTTACCTTTAGTGATGGAATCGCCGGTTGCAAACAGCGTTACATCGAGACCTGATTTTATTAGACCTTCGGTTATGTTCGACGCAACCTGTTCCCATGGCCCGTAATGCCTGGGGGGCGTACGCCAGGCAACGGGAGCTAAAACTGCGACCCTCATTTAATAGGATACCGCATGATGGCCGATTTTATCGGATTCATATTCGAGTTCAAACGCATCTAAAACTGTTAAATGTGATATCAGATAAGCCAGCGTACTTTCGGCGCCCTGGTTACGGTTTATACCGGTTGGTAATAAGCCGTCACAACAGCCCTTGGTTTCGTGGTCAAATAAAGGTGCACGCAAAGTATTTTCACCTAAAAACCACTTATAACTCAAAAACATTTTTTCCATATATTTCGGCTGGCGGAATATTTGATACGCCTGGAAATGCAGCAGCACCATTGCCATTGTCTCAATGGCCTGCTGATCAAAAGCCGGCAACGTACCGCCGCGGTAATACCAGCCGTCATTTCCAACAGGGCTTAAATAGCCGTTTGACAGGGTTACGGTATCTAAAAATGCCATCGTTTTCAGGGCAACCTGTTTAGCCTTTTCATTTCCGGTTATTTGGTATGAGTGCAACAAAGCCAGGGGAAGTATGGCATTGTCGTATGTCATTTTTTCTTCAAACCATTGCCAGTCTTCTGATTGGGTACAATCATAGGCATCAATTATCGGCTGGGTGAGCCTAAGCAGTTCATCGACCATTCCTTCATCACCCGGAACAACCCGGAGGTATAAACAAACACCAATAATGGTATTAGCCATTCCCCGTAAGTGTTTCAGCGCTTTAAAATGAGGGAACGACTTTTGAAATAACTCCATTGCGAACTCCCTGTAGGAACTATTTGCCACGCTTCCTATTAAATGACCCAAAGCCCAAACAGTACGCCCGAATGAATCTTCAGACCCCACTTCGTCCAGATATTGCCTGTTAAAGCTCAAAAAGTTACGGAAGTTGCCATCTTCCCTTTGCATATAATGAATGTAACTTAAATACACAGGCAATAGCCCGAATGCGTCCTTGCTTTTACTCCGCTGATAGGCCATTAAAGCCATTATTAACGCCCTCGCATTGTCATCAAGGCAATAACCCTCCTTCAAATTCGGGATACCATATTTGGCATGCTGCACAATGCCTGTATCATCTGTTAGCCGTAATGCATGTATTAAACTAAATTTGGGCATTATTTCGGGCCCCACAATGCTGTTGTTTAATATTTTGTCGCTAAAGTCAAATGCTGCACACGACTCCTGCGCTGCTTTAATAAACTCCGCGCCAATTACCGGCCAGCGCAAATGCAAACCATAGTAGTAGGCATTTTCCTTTAACATATTAAGTTCGTGCTCCTTGTCCAGCAATTCAAGCACATTATCGGCTAATGCACCGGCATTTTTAAAATCAAAAAGACGGCCCCGGTTATCAGCCAGCAGTTCAGTGGCATGCCAGTAAGGGGTTGATACAACTGCCGCCCCCGCTCCAATTGCGTAGGACAAGGTACCACTCGTAATCTGCGCTTCATTTAAGTAGGGTGTTACGTAAATTTCGGCAGCCGAAAGATAATTAACCAGCTCTTCTTCTGATACAAACTTGTTGATAAAACTAAGGTGCTTTGACACATTAAGTTTCGTTGCAAGCTCCTTTAAATGGTCGCGGTACTCCTCGCCCGAACTTTTTATAACTCCGGGATGTGTATTGCCCAATATTACATACATTACGTCGGGATGCTTCTCAACTATCCCTGGCAATGCTTTTACCATGGTTTCCAAACCCTTGTTGCGGCTGATTAAGCCAAATGTCAGTAAAACCCGGTGGTTTTTAAATGGTGTTAAATTTTTAACAGGGTTGTCCTCACTGGCCTCAACATCAGGTACGCCGTGTTCAATTATCTGTATTTTTTCAGCCGGTATATCATAAACTGTAGTTAAAAACTCCACAGCACGGTGGCTCATCACAATTATTTTTGATGATTGTATGGCAATTTCACGGATAATGATGCGCTGAACATAGCTGGGATCTTTTAATATAGTATGCAAAATGGATATCAAAGGTTTTTCGAGCTTGTTGAGCAATGGAAGAATATAAATGCCGCTTTCTCCGCCATATATACCAAATTCATGTTCCATTATGCACACGTCAGCATTGCTGGCATTGATATAGGAGGCAGCCCGTACATAATCCTTTTGATGATTTTGACGGATAATGTATTTCACTTCTTCGGGGTATTCATATTCCTGTAAATTTTCGGAATCATTTAACGCCACCACAAAGCCACATTCGGCCAAACTGGTTTTCTTTGGGAAATTTGCGTTTATCGCCCGCATCAAATTTTGATTGAATGTGGCTATTCCACATTCTCTGGGTGGGTAGGTAGATATATATGCTATTTTCATGCGGTTTCAGAAACTGTTTATATTGTTAACACTTATTTTAATTTATAGTTTAAAATTTTTACCTGAAAAAAAGTAAAAAGCGATTTTAACGCCCCAAAGTTGTACGCACTGAGCGGAAAAAATTATTGTTTTTGACAGGTTGAAATAACATAAATAGTTCAGGTTTTTGATTTTTTTATAAAAGTCAGCACTTAACTAAATGAATACTATGACTTTGGTCAGATAAAATAGTGATGCTTGTCAGAAAATGCATGGTTCGGAACCCCTTAGCTTTAAGGTTGTTAGCTGATTTAATATTTAGTTAAAATATTACACTAATAAGGTAAGCGGTTTTTTGATGAATGGAAAGGAAGGCATCATCCGGGAAGATGCGAAACAAAAATAATTGGCGGGATAGAACGATTGGTCAACAGAAATATGCCACCGCTTCCAAAATCACGGCACAAGCCTTTTTGATTTCGTCATGGGTGATTATCAGCGGCGGGGCAATACGCATGGCATTGCTGCAATGTAAAAACCAATCGGTAATTACACCATTTTCAATACAGCGGTCTATTATTTTTTTATTGAGATCAAAGCTTTCCAGTTCAATAGCAAGCATCAGGCCTTTTCCGCGGATTTCTTTTATAGCCGGGTGAACCAGTATTTCCCTGATCAAAGCTTCTTTTTCAGCAACGGATGCAATAAGGTTTTCATTAAGCAGTACTTCAAGCGCTGCAAGCCCTGCCGAACAGCAAACCGGGTGCCCCCCAAAGGTAGTGATATGGCCAAGTATAGGATTTTCTTTCAAAGCCGACATGACCTGATGCGACGAAACAAAGGCGCCAACCGGCATCCCTCCACCCAAAGCCTTGGCCAGTAATAGTATATCGGGAATAATATTAAAATGCTCGAATGCAAATAATTTACCTGTACGGCCAAACGCGGCCTGGATCTCATCAAGTATTAATAAGGTCCCGGTTTCGGTGCAGCGCGCACGAAGGGCTTGCATCCAGGCCGCATCAGGCACCCTTATGCCTGCTTCGCCCTGGATTGTTTCGATGATTACACAGGCAGTCTGGTCATTTATCAAATCCAGTTCAGCATGGTTGTTTAAGCTGATGAAGTTAACTCCGGGAAGTAATGGACGGTAAGCCTGTTTAAACTCCTCATTACCCATTACGCTTAACGCCCCGTGTGTACTGCCATGGTATGAATTATGAAATGCAATGATCTGGTGCCGGCCGGTAAAACGCTTGGCTAATTTTAACGCTCCCTCAACAGCCTCGGCGCCCGAATTTGTAAAATATACGGATTGCAAATTTTCGGGCAGTATTGATATTAATTTTTCGGCAAAACGTACCTGGGGAGTTTGTACATATTCGCCGTACACCATCAGGTGCATATATTTATCCACCTGCTCTTTAATGGCGCTGACCACATAAGGATTACTGTGCCCCAGGTTGCTTACGCCGATACCTGAAATAAGATCGGCGTAAGCCTTTCCCTGCTTATCGTACATATAAATGCCTTCGGCACGCTCAAATTCAAGCAATAGCGGGAAATCGGTTGTTTGGGCATTGTTGGCTAAAAATAATTGTCGGAGGGTGGGCATGATGCAAAGTTAAGTCAAAAGTCTTAGGTTCTAAGTCTAAAGTCCACTGTTTTTTACTTGAGACTAAAGACTTCGGACTCCAGACTTACGACTTAATTAGTCCCCTGCCCGTACGCTGCGTTCGCTTAGTTGTTTAAGCACTTCGTCGTTAAACTCGCGTTCGCTTTTGTAGAGTTCACTCACTTTTTCGGGGGGCAATATTTTCAGGAACTCATCATTATAGTGCTTCCTTATGTTTACGAGTTCGGTTTCGTATTTTAATTCATTATCGATCTGCTGAGTTCCGTTGGGCGAAGTTTTAGAATTATTTTCCCGGATAAGTATCCGCACAGCAGTGCGCTCCTGAACATATTGACGATACAATGGCCAGAATGCACGGCCCTCGGCTGGTGTAAGTTTTAGCCTGAGATTTATATAACCTTCTTTAACGAGTTCTATCTTCCTTCCCGGCGGGGGCTGCCTGTTTACCGGACGCAATACGGTCACACGTGCAGGCGGGCCATAAGGCTGATAAGGTACGCGCACACGCCGCTGGGCAAGGCCATTGTAAGCAAAAGCCAGTACAAATAATATACAAAAAACAGGTTTAATCAACTTACACATCATTGTATATTACTGAATGCTGTCAACATAATTTTGTAAAGCATTTTTTAAATTTTTGTCATTAACAGTTGTACCCTCTGTTACAACTGTTTGCTGGGTGTCGCCGGCATCCTCATTTAGCTGCAAATAGTTTTTAATTTCATCCACAGGGAGCCCCGACAGCTGTTTATGTAAAAAAGAGTGATTGTGTACATAAACCGGATCAGTGAGTTCATTTAAAAGTATGCCGCCGCCAATAACCAAAACAAAACTGGCTGCGGTGGCGTATTTTAAAGCCACAGAAGTAAACATGCGTCTTACAATTCCACTGTGGCCGGCAGTTGCGGCGTTTACAGTTTTATCTAAAATATTGCTGTTAAGCCGGCTAAAATAGCCCTCAGGAACTGTGAAATTTCCGGATGCATCACTTAATGCCTCTTCAACTGCTATCCTGCTTTGTATTTGCTGCCCCAGGTTTTCAAAATAGCCATCAGGTACAGTAAAACCGGTCTCTTCTTCATCTAAAACTTCTTCCAAAGCAATCCTGCTTTGTATATTTGCCGTCAGTTCATCAAAATAATTTCCGGGAACTGCAAACCCATCCGAAGGGTTATTGGCTTTCAATTCCTCTAAGTTTTTTAATGCAGCAATACGGTCCCCAAGGTCATCAAAATAACCATCGGGCACTGCAAACGGGTTAACGGGATTAACCTGTTTCAGCGCCTTATAATCATTCAACCAATCTTTATTTTCCATTTCGCTCTTCATAACCTAACAACTATAGATGAGTTAATTGCTAAAAGGTTTAATTTATTTTATTAATCTTTTAATAATAAGTGTGCCTCAATTTTTTTCACTGCAAGATGAAATGATGCTTTTAACGCACCCACACTTGTGCCAAGCACCTGAGAAATCTCTTCATACTTCATATCATCGTAATATTTCATGTTAAATACCAGTTTTTGCTTTTCGGGAAGGGTTAACAGTGCTTCCTGTAGTTTCCTCTGGATCGCATCCCCGTTAAAATATGCCGAATCGGCTAAAGTGTCGGCTAATTCGTATGCCACATCATCCAGCGAAACATTGTTTTTTTGTTTTTTCTTATTCAAAAACGTGATGCATTCGTTGGTGGCTATCCGGTACATCCAGGTATATAACTGGGCGTCGTGCCTGAAACCGGCCAGATTTTTCCATACCTTAATAAACACGTCCTGTACCAGGTCATCCGCATCGTCATGGTCAATAACCATGCGGCGGATGTGCCAGTAAATTTTTTGCTGATATTTTTTCAGCAGCAGATTAAATGCTTCATTCCTGGTTTTTTCATCCTGAAACTTGCTTAAAATCTCCGCGTCTTCAACCTCTGTTGGCATGTAGCTAAAATGTATTAATTACTCTTATTTTTATTTGGCTAACAATATAGCAAATATATTAAACTCATAAATTATTGTTGAATTTAATAT
>JBIOHE010000220.1:0-7388 GCA_044448725.1 Sphingobacteriales bacterium
GAATAATTCTTTTTATTTTGAATTATTCAATAGCTGATCCGGGAATCGACCGATAAGCTCCGGCGTCCCAAAAGAAAAACTCTATCCCAATAAATGCTTCGGAAATAAACTTGCCATCTACATAAACATAATTTCCCCCTATCTTTGGTTAAACAATTACCAACTGCCCAAAAAAAACTAAATCGTCATGAAAGAATTTATGTTGCTTATTCGTAATGAAGCCGATAGCAAAACTGCGTTTTCAGGTGAACAAGAAAATGAATTTCTGGAGGCCTGCCGGGTTTACATCGAAAAACTGCAAAAGAACGGAAACCTGAAAACCGCGCAACCCCTAATTCGTGAAGGTAAAATGCTTTCCTGTCCAAACGGTACCTGGACGGAGGGGCCATACAGAGAACATAAGGAAGTGATCGTTGGTTATTACCATATCCTCGCAAAAGACCTGGATGAGGCAGTCGAATTAGCCAAGGGTAACCCCGAATTTGAATATACAAGCACCGCCAGGATAGAAGTACGCCCGGTTAAAATGAACGAGGAAACAACGGCTTATGTTTATCCAAACAGTTAATGGCTAAAATCGCTGAATTTTTAACGCGGAGGCCGCTGAGTATTTCACAGAGAACACGGAGCGAATTATACTCTCTGTGACCTCTGCGCCTCCTTTGCGCCTCTCTGTGTTTAAATTTTAACCATAAATAATGTTGCCCCGTCGCTACTAATACGCCTTCCTCAACCTGATGATCCGCATCCAGTGCATTAAGCGCATCACCGGGTAAACAGGGTCAAATTCGAACCATTTTACGCCAAAGTTGGCACTGTTAGGGTGCCTGTGATGATTGTTCTGGAACAATTCGCCCAGCAATAAAAAATCGAAAGGCGTGGTGTTTTTTGATTTATCCTTGTTATCAAAATTGGTGTAGCCGTATTTATGGCCACACCAGTTAACAATGGCGCCATGGATAGGCCCCATTAAAAAATGTACAGGCAATAGCAAAAACATCCACCAATGGGTGGCAAATAGGATATAAAAACAGGTATAAGCAACGCCAAACAGCAGCCTTGAAAGCAATGAAGAACCCATCCGGTCAATTAAGGGCCATTCAGGATAGTTGCCTTTAAACCGTTCTTCGGTGTTCCTGCTTTTTTGCAGGTAATCCCCAAAAGTTTTAATGGTATAACGCATCAATTGAAAAACATCCGGGAAGAAGTGTGGCGAATGCGGATCTTTTGCAGTGTCGCTGTAAGCATGGTGCTCCCGATGCATAATGGCATAGGCGCGCGGGTTTAAAAACGAGGCTCCTTCGCAAAGGTAGGCCATTAAATAAAAAATGCGTTCCCAAAATTTACTGGTGGTAAACATCCTGTGAGAGGCATAGCGGTGCTGAAAAAATGTTTGAAAAAACAAGGACAGGAACCAGTGGGCGATAAAAAAAATGAGTATGATCATGACAAATAAATTAATGTAAAATAAATAACAGGCATGATCATTTTCTTAACGAGAAGGGCATGGATGTTTGATGAATTAAAACAGCGTTGTTTTGTTCGCTGTCGTCCTGTATCTGCCTTATTGCATGCACACCAGAAAATTGATTGTGTGCTTATCAAACAGGGAAGTGTTTTTTGGCAAATGCCAAAATTGCAGGTGCTTATTGAAAAATATTAAATGGTTTTTATGTACAAACGGTTATTTAAATCATTTGTTTTATAAACCGGAAAAATGTAAAACATGAGAAAGACGCAAATTTCCGGTTGATCGGATAAATGGTTTCTGTCCGGTACTGAAAATTCGATTTATCCTAAAAAAAAAGCCCGTTTATACGCTGAAAATCTTATTTTTGAAATATATTATCATACCTGGTGTGCATAATAAATTTGTTAGCCCGTATGTTAATTTAAGCCACTATTCCCCGGATTATGCCTGATTTTATTGCGATACTTTTAAAGAAAAACACAGAATATGCGCCGCAATAAGCCTGTCACTATTATTTTGGTATTGATTTTATTTGTCGTAAAAATCAGTACTGCTTTCGGACAGGCGCCAAATATTACTTATGTAAGCCCGCAAACATATCCTGTAAATACACCTATAGCACCTTTAGCGCCAACCAATACAGGCGGCGCTGTTCCGGCAACTATTTACGGGCAGGTGAGTACATTTGCGGGTAGCGGCGCACAAGGTACTTCTGATGGGCAGGGTACATCAGCGAGTTTTTATGGCCCTGTGGGTATCGCCGTGGAAAAATCGGGTGATTTATATATTTGTGATGCCGGCAGTAACCTGATCAGAAAAATAACGCCTGGGGGTTTGGTAAGTACCTTTGCCGGAAGCGGCGCCCCGGGGGAAATTAATGATACCGGTACTAAAGCAAGTTTTTATCAGCCGTGGGGGATTGCGATAGATAATTTGGGGAACTTGTATGTATCTGACGGAAGCACTGCCGCAAGTGCCATAAGAAAGATAACGCCGGCAGCAGTAGTGTCTGCATTTGCCGGAAGCGGCAGCCCCGGCTTTGTTGACGGCACAGGTGCGTTCGCAAGTTTTGATGGTCCGGCAGGGTTGACGGCGGATGCGGCCAACAATATTTATGTGGCCGATGCTGGAAATAATGCAATCAGAATGATAACGCCGACAGGAGCGGTAAGCACGCTTACCGGCACCCGGTTGTTGGTTGGTTTGGTCAATGGCCCGTTGGCAACGGCAAGATTTGATGGTCCTGTGTCGGTTGCAGCAGATAACAGTACGGGTAACATTTACGTAATGGATGAGGCAAATCTTTCTATAAGAAAGATTACGCCATCAGGTATGGTAAGTAGTTTTGCAGGCAATGGTGCGGTGGGGCCGCTTGGGGCCTTATTGCCCGAAGGGCAGATAGCAGTGGATAATTTAGGGAATTTGTATATTGCAGAAGGATATGGGAACATAATAGAAAAAATTACACCAGCCGGTATTTTGACTATTTTGGCAGGGAGCGGTGCCAGGGGATTTACCAATGGTGCAGGTATTGCCGCAAGTTTTAATGGCCCGGCCGCATTAGCCGCAGATAATAAAGGAAATTTGTATGTATCGGATGATGGCAATAATGCAATTAGAAAAATATGCATTACAGGCTACACCATTGACAAACCCCTGCCGCCCGGTTTAACCTTCGACCCGACAACAGGCATTATCAGCGGCACGCCAACCGCGGTGTCCCCGGCTACCGATTATACGGTTACAGGTTACAATGCCTTTGGCAGCAGCGGCACGATTGTCAATATCCAAATATTAGCTGCCGGACTTCTGCCATCCGTTATCACATTCCCGCCGCCCATACTTGTGCTTGATGCAAACAGCGATTATAACCCCCATGCTACAAGTACCAATAAAGAAACGCCTATTGTTTATACCAGCAGCAACCCCGCTGTTGCAACCATTGATTCGTATGGGCTGGTGCATGTAATAGGGCCGGGGGTATCTATCATAACGGCTACCCAGGCCGGCGATGCAAATTATAGTCCTGCGGTGCCCGTGACAGAGATTTTAACAGTTACAGAAAGCCAGGTAATCCAATTCCCGGCTTTCAATCCGGTAAGTACTTGTGATGCTGATTTTCCGGCCGGAGCTACCAGTACAAACCCCACAATACCGCTTAACTATACCAGCAGTAATCCGGCGGTAGCCACAATTTCTGCGCAGGGCATTATACATATCATCAGTGCGGGCACTACAACAATAACTGTTTCGCAGGATGGGAATTCATTATACGCCCCGGCCCCGCCGCAATCACAGGTGTTAACCGTTACCGCGCCTGTTGCGCCATCAGTAACTATTGCGCTGGCTAATAATTCGGGCGTCTGCGCCGGTACACCGGCAAATTTTATAGCAACAGTTAACAATGGGAATGCGAATCTTAGCTACCAGTGGCAGCTTAATGGTGTTAATACAGGTGGAAATAGCGCCAGTCTTACGCTCAATTCAATAAAAACAACCGATGTAGTTCAATGCACGGTAACAAATAATGGCGTCTGTCCGGTAAGCGGAACTTCCAAGCCTCTCAGCGGGATGGATGCTGTTCCATATACAACGCCGTCAGTAGTTATTCAATCTTCGGCTAACGGCCCGGTTTGCAGCGGTACCTCAATCACTTTTACCGCATCCCCCACAAACGGGGGAACAAATCCGGCATACCAATGGCAGGTAAACGGGGCAAATGCCGGTACAAACAGCCCGGCGTTTACAGGCAATAGCTTTGCCGACGGCGATAAAGTTACCTGTTTGCTTACCAATAACGGCGGTGCATGCCTAACAGCCTCTCAGGCCACCTCAAATAGTATTAAAGTGGGTATAATAGCAATGCCTCTCTCCCCAACCGTTACCATCACACCCGATTATTATTCCTCATGTGAAGGCCTTTCTGTAACCTATACAGCTCAGGCAAGCAATGCCGGGCTTAACCCGGTTTACCAATGGCAGGTGAACGGGCAAAATGCGGGAACCAATACTGCTGCCTTCACCAGTTCGACGCTGAGCACAGGCGATAAGATTACCTGTATTGTAACCAGCAGCGCAGCCTGTTCCGTTGCGACGGCAACCTCAAACGTGGCCTCTTTGGCGGCAGATGCTAACATTACCAATTCCGTAATTATAACCTGTTCAGCGGTTAATGATATCGTTTCACCAAACCAACAGGTTACTTTTACTGCCCTCGCTGCTTATACTACATCAGGAACAACGACAATTTCCTATCAGTGGCAGGTTAATAATATCAGTGTGGGAACCAATAGCCCTGTTTTCACCACAAATAAACTGAATAATCGCGATGTTATTAATTGCATGGTCAGCACTTCGGGGAAGTGTATTGCCACACCATTTGTTTATTCAAACAATATTGTGGTTATTGTGATAACCCCAGTGATCATAGTCAATACTTTTACGCCAAATGGGGATGGCATAAACGATACCTGGGATATTCCTTCGCTTGCTGCATATCCCGGCTGCACGGTTAATATTTTCAACCGTTACGGTACATTAGTTTATAACTCCAGCGGCTACGCCAAGGCCTGGGACGGTAACTACGATGGCAAGCCTTTGCCGGTTGGCACTTATTACTATTTGATTGATCTTAAAAACGGAAAGAAGCCCTTGTCGGGCCCGGTAACAATTCTGAGATAGACTTTAGAGGAGGTTGTAACTCTTAAATCCAAAAAAAAGGCCCCGCACAATTGCTGTGCAGGGCCTTAACTGATTAAGGCAGTATTGATTAAGCTATTGTTATTGTTTCAAAAATTCAACAATCTTATTCCGTTCGTCTGTAGTCAGTTGTGCGCGGGTTTGCATGTGCATGCCGACAGTTTCCCATTGATCGGGTGAAAAAGTGGACGGTGATGGCATGTTATGACAACGCTGGCAATTTTCGGCCCACAGTTGGGCACCGCTTTTAGCCGCAACTTTTGCACTTACAAAACAGCCGCTGATTGATAAAAATAACAGGATACCAACACTGGCTACCAAAATACCTATGATGTTTTTTTTATTTAAAGTTTTCATATCCAGTTTTTTATAATTGAATGGAAAATTGAAGATACCATGAATTGGAATTTGAAATTCCTGTATAAGGCGTTATTGCCGGATTTACCGTGCTGTTGGTGTTGACAATTTCACGCGAAACTTTTAATACCGTTCTCCAATTTATCCAATAGGCAAGCCCGATTGTTGATTGAGTTTGATTTTGACCCCAGGCGGACATTGCCGGTGTGATTGAACTGGCGTAGCGGTATGTGAGCTCAAAATTCTTTAGCGTATTGTCTAAAAAAGCGGGCCTCACAGATACTTGAGCGAAGCCTGATGTAGAATGATTGTTATAGCTATAAGACTGGGTAGTATCATTCGGGTTTACATAATTGGCACGATCAAGATTCATAATGTTATACTGCGCTTTAATATTCACTGAAAACGGTTTTACCGGTTGTATATAATTAAGGTCGAATGCATACATATTAGCTCTGGTATTATTATAAGCAGACCCTTCATTTCCAACTTTGCCTGATAGGGCTGAAAAACCTATTTCCAGCGCTGAGTTTGAAAGGGGAAGTAGCCCAATACGGCCCGAAAACGTTTTATTAATATTATTATCAACGATGGTTGCGCCCTGTAATTCTCCATCGGGCAACAATTGCATGCCGTTAAAAACACCCACGTCATAGCTCCATTTCATATCCCCCAGCGGCAGGCCGCCCATAACTTCAACGCCATAATCGGCAGATACTGGTAATCCGATGGGATCCGTAGCCACTTTGTCTATCCATCCCGCTGCCAGACGTTTGTTGTAGATCCCAAAAGGGAGTACCATGTAACCACCCCTGATGATGAGGCCCGGAGCGGCGAAATAAGATATATCCGCCCAGTTTACCCCTAAGCCGTCATTACTAAATGAAGGCTCAAACTCCATAAGGAATTTGTCGCCATGCCGCCATAACAGCATAGGGCTGAATTCGTATGTGTCGCCATTGCCGAACGAACTTGATCGGGTTGTTGTGCTTACACCACCTAATGTATTTACAGTTTTATTGGTTACAAGGCCAAATGTGGTGAGGCCTGCAAGCATAAAATGATCCTCGCCGCGTTTCTGTATAAACGCCTGTTGCTCAAGGGCGGTTATCCTGTCCATTAATGTATCCTGCGCGGTTGGGGCCTGCTGTGCAAACCCTGTTTCAACCAAAAAGGTAACCATTAATGTGGTGAGCCCGATTGTTAAAATTTTGAAAGTTGATTTCATAATATCCTGGTTTTAAATTTTTACTGGAATTAACATCCTTCGCAATTATTTTAGTTTACCCAGGGTGCGTATGTAATCAATAAGCTCCCAGCGTTGAGTTTCGGTTAATATTTTTTTGTACTGTGGCATCGGGGTCCTGCCTTCTGAAAGTTTCCAGAACAGTGAACCGTCCGATTCATCGCGTATAGCGGCTGAGGTATGGTTTGCTGGTTTTGGTGTTAGCGAAGCCGCGGCAGGGCCGTCTCCTTTACCTTTTTCGCCATGGCATGGTGCGCAGTTGGTTACATAAAGCGTTTTTGCTTCTTTAAGTGTTGCAGGTGAGGCGGCAACAGGGTTTTTTATGGCCTGTGCTGCGGCTGGGACAATCCATGGTTTTGACTGCGCTTTTGCAGCGCCGGCAATAAATACTGCCGCTAAAACTATAAGGGCTGATAATAACTTTGGTTTTTGCAATTTTGACTTCATGGTCTTTTGATTTTTAATTAATAATTATTTAAAAGTGGTTGTAAATTCTGATGATAAAGGTCATTAAAATACATTCAAATAACATGAGGGTAATCATGTTGAAATATGATAGGAATCACTTTTCAAATAAATATATATGTTACAACAAATATTTATCCACTTATTAAC
>JBIOHE010000221.1:0-7370 GCA_044448725.1 Sphingobacteriales bacterium
TCTTTATTATTATCCAATATTCCAGCTAAAATTTCAGTCGTAAAATCCTCTAAAGGAGTCTTTACCATATTTGTTCGGTAAAGTTTCAACAACCTACTATATATATTCACTGCAATTTTAAATTATTGGTTGAAGATACATTTTAATATTCCAAAATTTGACATTTGATAAGTAAGAGCACAATCAAATAAAAAAGAGATATGAAAAAAGCATCTAAATGGTTACCTTTGATAGTCTTGCAAAACAATAAAGTAACAGTCGATATATATTATTCAGGCCGTAATTTTTCAGCCTGCGTACCGCTGCTTCCAGGATGTGCAGCAACAGGCAGCACTCCGAAGGAGGTAAATCAGCGCATTAAGGAAGCCATTGAACTGCATATTAAAAGCAGCATAGAAGATGGTGACGATATTCCTGTTATTTTTAATGGAGCTTATGAGTTGGTCTATCACTTTGATGCAGAGGGTCTTTTAAATTATTATAAGGGAATATTCACAAAAACAGCATTACACCGTTTAACAGGCATTAATTCAAAACAGCTACATCATTATGCGTCAGGCTCAAAAAAGCCCCGCAAAGCACAAATCGAAAAACTGGAAAATGCCTTTCACGAATTAGGCAGGGAACTTATTGAAGTAAAATTGTGATTTTTAGTTAAAAGGGGGGGCAATATTACCCAACCCAAGGCATTCTGAACATTGCCCGGTATTGCTGGAACTTGAATTTTTAGAATTTAATTTGGTATTATTATGAGAGCTTTAACGTTTGTATTTGTGTGTACGATAATATACTCCAATAGTTCGCTGATTAATTCATCCTGGATAATGAAAATTGGAAATAATTGCACCGATACACTAAAATTTAAAAAGAACAATCGTGTCGAAAATTATGATTGTGAAATGGATTATGCTTTTCATGGTTCATACGCTGTTTCAAAAGACACTTTAACTACCATTGAAAAAGATGATTCACATTCCGAAGACGGAGGAAAGGCCTCTTTTTTTAAAATGAAATATCTAATGCGCAATAATGCGCTATATCCAATAGGCAGCAGTCAGCTGATAAAAGGTAAATGGATAGCCTTAAAGATGGCATTCGATAAAAATTCCTTTTTTAAAAGAATATAAAGATTGTTCTTATTTGGATATTATCTAACCTGCCGCTAAAACCTGCAACTCACGCTTTCACCCGCTCCACATAGCTGCCTGTAGCGGTATCAACTTTCACCTTATCGCCAATATTAATAAATAAAGGCACTTTTATTTCTGCGCCGGTTTCAACGGTGGCATTTTTCATAGCGCCGGTTGAGGTATCGCCTTTAACGGCAGGTTCGGTGTAGGTGACTTCGAGTTCAGCAGAACCGGGAATAGAACCCATAATTGGCTCGTCGCTTTCAAAGGCTACTATTACGTTCATCCCTTCTTTCAGGAATTTTACGGCAGGGCCAAACAGGGATTTTGGAATATTATGCTGATCGTAGGTGGTGTTATCCATTACTACCAGGGAGCCGCCATCTTCATATAAATACTGGTAATTGTTAGTTTCGACCCGGGCAATGGTTACCTCTTCGTCTGTACGGAAGCGGTATTCAACCAGTTTGCCGCTTTTAACATTGCGCATGCGCGCCTGGTAAAATGCACGTAAATTACCCGGTGTGCGGTGCAAAAATTCTTCAACCTGCAGCAACTCGCCATTAAAACGGAGGATGTTGCCATTCTTTATTTCAGATGCTTTTGACATAATACTATTATTGAGGCGCAAACTTAGGCAGTTGCAATCAAAGAAACAAGAGGGAGCGTGAGGAGTGGGCAGTAGGCAGCATGTGTTTTCAATTTTCAAATTGCCACATAATCAAATTTTCAAATTAAAATTCTCACATTTGCGTTATGAGCGTTTCTTTATTAGCCCAAAACTTGCATGGGTCCGAAATTATTAAAATTGCAGGCGAGATCAACGAATTAAAACGACAGGGTCAAAACATTGCCAATTTAACCATAGGTGATTTTGATTCGAATATTTATCCTGTCCCCGACCAGTTAAAACACGGTATTGTTGACGCCTACCACGACAACCAGACCAATTACCCGCCGGCCGACGGGATGCTGAACCTGCGCGAAAGTGTTTCTTCGTTTTTGCAAAGCCGGTATAACCTTGATTATGCCCCGAACCAGATCCTGATTTCCGGTGGATCAAGGCCATTAATATATTCTATTTATATGGCTATCGTTGATCCCGGCGACAAGGTGGTTTTCCCAACACCGTCATGGAACAATAATCATTATTGCGACCTTACCCGTGCCGAAGCTGTAATGGTGGAAACCCGGGCCGAACATAATTTTATGCCGACGGCTGATGAACTCCGTCCGCATATAAAAGGGGCCATTTTACTGGCATTATGCTCACCGCTTAATCCAACGGGCACCATGTTCAGCAAAAAAGACCTGGAAGAGATCTGCGACCTGGTGATAGCTGAAAATAAAACCCGCAAAGCCGGCGAAAAGCCCCATTATATTTTATACGACCAGATTTATTCGCAGCTGACATTCGGCCACCACGAACAGTTTAACCCGGTTAGCCTGCGCCCCGAACTGAAAGATGTGGTGATTTTTGTTGACGGGGCTTCAAAATGTTTTGCTTCCACAGGGGTGCGTGTAGGATGGGGATTTGGTCCGGCGCATGTGATCAACCACATGAAATCTATTGTAGGTCACGTGGGCGCATGGGCGCCAAAGGCCGAGCAGGTAGCAATGGCCAAATTCCTACAGAACGATACCAATGTGAATGCCTATCTTGAACAATTAAAATCAAAAATTCAAAGCAGTTTAACTACCCTTTATGAGGGTTTCCAGCAATTAAAAGCCGAAGGTTTTAATGTGGATGCCATTGAACCTATGGGTGCCATTTACCTTACCATTAAAGTTGATTATGCGGGTAAAACCACCCCTGAGGGCAAAGTATTGAAAACCGCAACTGATATCAACTTTTATCTTATAAAAGAAGCAAAGGTGGCTTTTGTGCCATTTTCGGCTTTTGGTACAGATGATGATGTTAACTGGTTCAGGGCGTCCGTTGGGGCAAGTACTTTAGCAGAGATTCAACAACTTACACCAAGAATAAAAGAAGCGCTGCTGAAACTGAAATAGTTGGTAGTTCATCATAGCAAGAAAAAATCCTTTTAATTTGAAACGCCATCGAAATACTATCGGTGGCGTTTTTTTGTTAAGCCGCTGTAACTATGTGCGGCAACTAAACTCTAACATTGAAAACCCTCAACCCGTATGAAAAAAGTTTACTTCATCGTCCTGTTGTTGTTGGCTGTCAGCAAACTTTCATTTGCACAAACAACCGCCACAAAAGATTCCATGGTTTATGTATGCACTCCCTGCGGCAGCAGTTGCGATCAGGTGCAGTTTGATAAACCAGGAGTCTGTCCGCACTGCGGTATGGCCCTGGTAAAAATTTCTCTTAATGATTTTAAAAAACAGCTAAGTTTAAAACCTGTAACCATCTGTTTTTACATCCAGGATGGTGTTGAAGTTTTGGACCTGGCTGGGCCGATGGAGGTTTTCAGCGATGCCGGGTTTAACTATTTCACTGTTTCAAAAACATACACGCCTATCAAATCGCAAGGGGTATTATTTGTAACGCCTGATTATAGCCTGAAGGATGTCCCTGCTTTTGATATACTGGTTGTATTAGGCGGCAATACCAAACCAACAACCGATGACCCCGAAGTAATTTCGTGGATTCAAGGGCAAAAAAACACAACAAAGTATTATTTATCGGTATGCACAGGTGCTTTTATTTTAGGAAAAGCAGGCCTTTTGGATAACCTGACCGCAACAACCTACCATACCGCAATTGATGAACTGGCTAAAACTTTTCCAAAAACGAAAGTTTTAGCAAATACCCGTTTTGTTGATAACGGCAATGTAATTACTACCGCCGGGATTTCAGCAGGGATCGATGGCGCCCTGCATCTTGTTGAGAAATTACGCGGGAGGCCTTATGCCCAGGGCGTTGCCGCCACCATGGAGTACGATAAATGGGTGCCCGAACAGGGATTGGTCATCAAACAATAATGTATTTAAAAAAAGTCGGAATTCCGAAATCGAAACTCCGAATTCCGAAATCATTTAATGGATATTCCCAAACCCGAATTCCTTATATGTATTCGGCACCTCGTCTGAACTGCTGAAGGGGAATGTGTAGGATGCCCACCAGCTTTCAAAATCGGCATTTTTATCCTTTGTCGGCTCTATCAGTGTGCTTCGCAGCATGTAAATGCCTTCGCGGCTCATGGTAAAGGTTATTTCACCTTTCTTATCTGCGGTAAGATTCTGGCTGTAAACATTCCCGCTTATTGATTTAATATACAGGTTGACAGACGCGCCGCTTTCAGGTTTGCCCTTAAATTTTATTATAGCCGACATATCTTCACCATACTTTTTATTGTAAGGATTATCCTTCAAAATGATCTCATAAACATCATTCAGGTCCTTATCATACACACCTCCATCGTGGTCATCAACAGAAAACAAAGTTTTCATATATCTGGTATATTTTTCCTTTATCCTGAACTGGTTGCCGCTTTTTACCTTTTCGGCCAGTTTATCAAGGCCGGCCGTTGATAAGTATTCGGCATAGCTGTCGCGCGAAGCATCCACGAACTCGGTTGCCCTGGTCATGTCTATTAAACCCTGGCCTGAATTAACCATCGTATAGCTAATTACGGGTGTTGCACTGTCTTTGGCAACTTTTATCAGGTCGATTTTCTTTTTTCCCTGGTAAAGCACAAAGGAAGACGTTTTGCTGGTCTGGTAGCCGATCTCTTCCTGTTTAGTAAAAACATCACCACCTAAAAGATGCAGATTTAGCTTATCGCCCTTGTGCATAAAAAAATTTTCGGGCAGCAGGAAAAAATCATGTGTGGTAGCCGCAAGTCCGACTGCCGCAGCAAGGACCAATAAAATCAGGGGTATTTTTTTCTTTTTGTTCATCTTTTTGTTCACTGGTTTACTGGCTCATTAGTTCACTGGTGTCATCACCGTTAAACGCATGGCTCAATCAACAATTATAAGGCGGCAATTTATCAATTTGTTTATTAGCAATGAAACCTGCCACAAACTATTTACCAATAAACTAATGAACCATTGAACTAATGAACGTTGAACCAATAAACAATTTACGTAGTTTTGCTGCATGATTTTCGACCGGAAAAACTTAAGCAATAACCAGCTGATTGAATTTTACAAAAAGTTGCTGTGGCCGCGCCTGGTCGAGGAGAAAATGCTGATCCTTTTAAGGCAGGGCCGCATAGGCAAATGGTTTTCCGGGATCGGTCAGGAGGCCATTGCCATAGGCAGTACACTGGCCATGAACAGCGACGAATACATCCTGCCTATGCACCGCAACCTGGGTGTTTTTACCGCGCGCGACATTCCTTTATCAAGGCTGATGGCACAGTGGCAGGGTAAAGCATCCGGCTTTACAAAGGGCCGCGACAGGTCGTTTCATTTCGGCACGCAGGAATATAAGATCATAGGTATGATATCACACCTGGGGCCGCAACTTGCTTTAGCGGATGGTATTGCCCTGGCTGATGTTTTGAGCCGGCGTAGTAAAGCTACCCTGGTATTTACCGGCGAAGGCGGCACAAGTGAGGGAGATTTCCACGAGGCTTTAAATATTGCCGCCGTATGGAACCTGCCTGTGATTTTTTTGATAGAAAACAACGGTTACGGGCTTTCAACCCCGGTTGCCGAACAATATAAGGCGCGGTTTTTAGTGGATAAAGCTATTGGGTACGGTATGGAAGGCCGGCGCATCGATGGTAATAACCTGCTGGAAGTATATCATACCATAAACGAGATAGCCACTGCCATGCGCCATAAACCACGCCCGGTACTTGTGGAATGTATGACTTTCAGGATGCGGGGGCACGAAGAGGCATCGGGCACTAAATATGTGCCGCAGTATTTATTTGATTTTTGGAAAGAAAAAGATCCATTAACAAATTTTGAAAACTATTTACTGGAGGAGAAGGTGCTGCGCCCCGAATGGCTGCCCCAGATGCGCCAGGAATTTAATGCACAGATAGAAGCCGAAATTGAAAAAGCTTTCAGCGAACCCGACATAATCCCCAATCCCGAAACGGAAATACGGGATATGTACAAACCTTACAACGTTCCAGCCATACAACATTCCAACCTTACAACAACAAAACGTTACATCGACGCCATCAGCGACGGCTTGCGGCAAAGCATGCGCAAGTTTGATAACCTGGTGCTGATGGGGCAGGATATAGCCGAATATGGCGGAGCATTTAAAATAACACAGGGCTTTGTGGAAGAATTTGGCAAGGCCCGGGTACGCAATACGCCCATTTGCGAATCGGGGATTGTTGGTGCGGCCATGGGGCTTGCTCTTAACGGTTACAAAGCGGTAATGGAAATGCAGTTCGCTGATTTTGTTAGCAGCGGTTTTAACCAGGTGATAAACAACCTTGCAAAAACACATTACCGTTGGGACCAGGCTGTTGATGTGGTGATCCGGATGCCAACAGGGGCCGGAACCGGCGCTGGGCCGTTCCATTCGCAAAGCAACGAAGCCTGGTTCACCAAAACACCAGGGCTGAAGGTAGTTTACCCGGCCTTTCCGGATGACGCCAAGGGGCTGTTAATGGCCGCCATTGACGACCCCAACCCGGTAATGTATTTTGAGCACAAATACCTGTACCGCAGCAACAGCGGCGAAGTACCCGAAGGTGACTATTATGTTGAGATTGGCAAAGCCAAAGTAATACAGCAGGGCGCCCTTGCCAGCATTATTACCTACGGACTTGGCGTACACTGGGCTATACAATATGCAGCCAAACACCCCGATCTGCCCATTGAGATCATCGACCTGCGCAGCCTGCAACCCTGGGACAAGGAAGCTGTAGAGCAAAGTGTCAACAAAACCGGTCGTGCGCTGATATTGCATGAAGACACCCTAACGGGCGGCTTCGGCAGCGAAATAGCCGCACATATCGCCGAATATTGCTTCAAAAAACTCGACGCGCCCGTTATGCGCTGCGCCAGTCTGGATACCGCCATCCCTATGAACAAAGCATTGGAAGACCAGTTTTTGGCAAAATCAAGGTTGGAAGAAGTGATGGAGAAGCTTTTGGGGTATTAGGCAATGGTTATTGGTCATTCAATGTCGTTTACTTAAGGAAAACGAATAATTAGTTCTTCCCATAAACGCGCTCTACGCCTCACCTAAATCCTCTCCAAACCTGCCTGCCGGCAGGCAGGGGAGAGGGTTTAATGAAGAGCGAAGTTAAAGTCCTCTCCTTTGGAGAGGATTTAGGTGAGGCAAAATGCCAA
>JBIOHE010000222.1:0-7360 GCA_044448725.1 Sphingobacteriales bacterium
GCCACATCGCACATAGCTGTCATATCTATGAAGGTGCTTTTCCTGGCAACTTTTACTCTAGGCATAATTTATTAATTTTAATATTACAATGTGTAATTGATTATACTAACCCCGTTCGCCTTTTGGCGAACGGGGTGAAACTAAGCACTAATGAGTCTGTTTATTTGTTTTTGTGCGATGCAGCAAATGTTTGTACAATGCTGAACCCTGTTTCGTCAATAGCATAAGTCAGCTTGTCAATTTTTGATGTAAATACGTTATACATTACAATTGAAGTAGCTGAAGTACCGATACCAAATGCTGTATTTACAAGGGCTTCTGAAATCGCAGTTGATAATGCAGTTGTATTTGGCGCGCCTGAAGTTGCCAATGCCGCAAATGCACGGATCATACCAAGTACTGTTCCTAACAGACCGGTTAATGTACCGATTGATACCAGTGTAGCAATAACAGTTAAGTTTTGCTCAAGCATCGGCATTTCAAGTGATGTAGCTTCTTCGATATCTTTTTGGATAGCCAAAGTTTTTTGGTCAACGTCAAGGCCTACTTCTGCTTCCATTTCGCTGTATTTTTTCAAAGCCGATTTGATAACGTTTGCAACTGAACCTTTTTGTTTGTCGCATTCGCTTTTCGCTGCTTCAATATTACCTGCGTTAAGGGCGCTTTGTACTTTTCTTACAAAAACGTCCACGCTGCCTGTTCCGGAAGCTTTGCCAATAACAACAAAACGTTCAATTGAAAACACGATTACAGTCAGTACGTAAGACATGATAAGCGGTACCAGGAACCCTCCCCTGTGAATAGTTCCGTAAATGTCTGGTGTACCTTTCTCTACGTCACCTCCTTCATAATGACTTGGGTCGCCCAATATGAACATGAAAATTACGATTGCAACTGCGAGACAGATAGGAATAGTCAATGTTGCAAATATGCCTGCATTTGAGCCTTCTTTTTTAACAGGACTAGTTGGTTTTGTTGGTGCGTTTGCCATTAGTTTTTAGTTTTAGTTTTTAGTTTTAGTTTATATTTATTTTTTTTTAAATGCGAATTATTAGTGAATAACAAAAATAGAATTTTAATGAATTAAAAAAACATTTTTATTATTCTTTATAATTTTTTAATTATCACTTCATCAGCCAGGTACATTGGCGGATACATAACGTAATGAAAGATAAAAATTGTCTGTTGTTCAAACAATTATTTTGCAATAAAACCTTTTTTTTTTAATAATAGCAAACAATACCCCATAAAAATTATGTTACTAAACGGGCACCGATACGTTTGGGCCCGCATTTATGATCTCTGGGCTGCTAAAAGGGACATATTGCTCGAAATTTTTAATAAACAACATTGCGAGGTTTTGTGCCTTTTCATCATAATTTAAAGGATCGGCCCAGGTGTTTTTTGGATCAAGGAGGTAATCGGGGACATCGGGGCAAGTTGCGGGCATCATGAGTTTAAACACCGGGTGTTCATTATAGCTTATATTTTCGAGCCCGCCATTTAATGCAGCGGTTATCATAGCGCGGGTATATTTCAGTTTAATTCTTTGCCCTTTTCCAAAAGCCCCGCCCGACCAGCCGGTGTTCACCAGCCAAACATTTACCTGGTGTTCTTTTATTTTTTTACCGAGAAAATTGGCATAAGTAACCGGGTTTAATGGCAGGAACGCTTCGCCAAAACAAGCCGAAAAAGTAGCGTTTGGTTCGGTGATGCCTGTTTCGGTACCTGCAACTTTGGCCGTATATCCCGAAATAAAATGATACATGGCCTGTTCGGAAGTAAGTTTCGAGATAGGTGGGAGTATCCCGAAGGCATCGGCTGTTAAAAAGAAAATATTCTTAGGTGATGCGCCTATTGATGGGGTCACCGCGTTTTTGATATTATATAAAGGATAGGCGACACGGGTATTCTCCGTTTTATCGATGTTTGAAAAATTAACCCGTCGGGTGCCGTGTATGAAATTAATATTTTCAAGCAGGGCGCCAAATT
Organism: Sphingobacteriales bacterium; assembly: GCA_044448725.1. Taxonomy (GTDB): domain Bacteria; phylum Bacteroidota; class Bacteroidia; order Sphingobacteriales; family Sphingobacteriaceae; genus Mucilaginibacter. The sequence goes on from JBIOHE010000222.1 coordinate 1,993, forward strand.
GAATAGCGTCAAATATCTGCGGCTCTTTTTCGGCGGTGAGGCCGGCGCATTTGGCATAACACCCGCCTTCGAAGTTAAATACGGTATAATCGCTCCAGCCGTGTTCGTCGTCACCTATAAGGCTGCGCTCAGGGTCGGCAGAGAGGGTGGTTTTACCCGTGCCTGACAGGCCGAAAAATATAGCTGTATCGCCCTTTGCACCCGTATTGGCTGAGCAATGCATAGACAGCACGCTCTTCTCAAGGGGCAGTATGAAGTTCAGTGCCGAAAAAATGCCCTTTTTTATTTCTCCGGTGTAAGCGGTACCACCGATGAGGATCATTTTTTTTGAAAAATTAATAATTGAAAAATTTGGCTGCCGTGTTCCGTCAACCTTCGGATCGGCTTTAAAGCCGGGAGCAGCAATTATGGTCCATTCAGGCGCCGCATTAAAATTTATAACATCGGGGCGCAGAAATAAATGGTGTACAAATAAGTTTTGAAAAGCGGTTTCTGTAATAACCCGGATATCAATATGGTATTTTTCGTTGGCGCAGGCACATGAATCTCGCACAAATATGTCGCGATCAGCCAGGTAGGCGGTAACTTTTTGCAGAAGGGGATCAAATTTATCCGCGTCAAAACTGATATTTACTTTACCCCACCAAACACTTTCCCGGGTTATTTCATCTTCAACAATAAAGCGGTCTTTAGGCGAGCGCCCGGTAAATTCGCCGGTATCAACGGCAAGTGCGCCATTGTCGGCCAAAACACCTTCCTTTCTTTTTAAAGCTTCTTCAACAAGTTCGGCAGGGCTCAGCTGGAAATAAATTTTCCTTGCCCGATCAAGCTTAACATAGCCCAGATCAGGAATTTGGTTTATACGGTTCCTCATGAAAATAGTAAATTGGTTGCCGCAAAATTACTGGTTTTAAATACCAGTAAACAAGTAAAATGCCATATTTTTTTACATAATGTAGATTATACACACTGTATAAAATGCTGATTTGTAGTGATTTGTGAAGATTGTTCGATACACTAAGTGTTGTGGGGGGGGGGTGCAGTTTGCTGTGGGCAGTTTGCAGTTTTCAATTGGCAGGTTGCAAAAAAGCTTGCAAATCCGGTCCTTGTACTGCAAACTGAAAACTGATCCGCTATCCACCAGCCTTCTTCGCCTTAAAGCCGTCTGCCAGCAGCAGCGTTAATATTTTATCCCTGAAATCGCCCTGGATTAATATTTCGCCTTCTTTGACGGTTCCGCCTACGCCGCATTTGGACTTTAGCTTTTTGCCTGTAAGCTCAAGGTCGGCATCCTGCCCGATAAAGCCGTTGATGCGGGTTACTAATTTCCCGCCGCCTTTACGGTCGAGGTAGATCTTAAGGTTTTGCTGCTGGGGGGGCAGCGTTTGCGCAGACTGCCCCGGATTTTCCTGATATTTAAAATCAGGATCGGTGGAGTAAACTACACCGGTAAAATTCTTTTTTGACATTTCTTGTTTCTTTGCTGTGATGTATCGCGTCTGAAAATACGCCCGGAGGCGTAATGCAGAGACGCAAAGTATTGCGTCTCTACGGATTTTTCTCAAAAGAATCCCCAACAATTACCTTCAGCGAATGGGGAACAATCTCAATCAGTATATCGGTATCCATTATTTGCGGCTCCCCGTCCAGATGTACAGGCCCGGGTTTGCTGCGTTTAACTTTTATGGTTTTACCCTGGATAATCTCAACATATTTTGTTTTGTCGGCCGTTTTTGTGATCATCCTGATCCCCATCTCAACAAAACGCCATAAGGGGAACTGCTTTATCACGCAAATATCCAACAACCCGTCCTGCACCGATGCTTTTGGCGAAATATGGGCGTCATTGCCGTACTGTGATGAATTTGCAAAGCTCAGCATAAAAGCTTCCCGCTCATGAACCTTACCGTCAATTTCGAGCTGGTAGAGTTGGGGCTTGTATCTGTTAACCTCCTCAAAAGATGATTTTATATAAGTTATAAAGCCTCTTTTTTTGCCGTGTGAAAACACTTCGCTGATATGGGCGTCGAATCCCATTCCAGCCATATTGAAAAATGGCTGCCCGTTTAGCCTGGCGGAATCTATAATTTCAACAGTTCCCGTACCAAGGTTTTTAATGGCCTGTTCCGCATTCATGGAAATCCCCAGAAATCGCGACAAGCCGTTACCCGATCCATAGGGAATTATCCCTAATATGGTATCGGTGCCAACTATTGACGAAGCAACCTCATTTACAGTGCCATCGCCGCCTACCGCTACCACGATCCCGAATTTGTTTACAGCTTCTTTAGCAATTTGCCTGGCATGTGCTATGCCATCGCTATAAACCATAACAGGTTCAAATTTAGCAGCATCAAGGTGTTTTTCGATCAGTTCCGGAACGCCGTCCTTTTTCTTCCCGCCCGATATGGGGTTTATAATAAATAAAGCTTTCCTTTTCAACTACATGTAATTTCTGCCGGCAAAAGTAAATGTATTTTCGGCTTTGTAAAAATTGTTTTATTTTAGCGCCCTGAATGTGGACTGATTTAATTGCCCGTCCAATCCCGATAACTATCGGGATCGGGACATACCGGATTGCAACCACGTAAAAAAGTGCTAAAACCATGCTTCTTTTTACTTCAATCCCTTAAGTCTTTTTTGTTCATATCAACGTTTAAATAACGAATGAACTATTGCAGAGACGCCTGGTTTTTATCTCAGCAATTAAATTTTAATTTACAATATAAGATTATATGTCATATTTATTTACCTCAGAATCCGTATCAGAAGGACACCCGGATAAAGTTGCCGACCAGATTTCGGATGCTTTGATTGATAATTTTTTAGCTTTTGACCCAGAGTCTAAAGTAGCCTGCGAAACCCTGGTTACAACAGGCCTGGTTGTTTTAGCCGGTGAAGTGAAATCAAAAGCATATCTTGATGTTCAGAAAATTGCCCGCGAGGTAATCAACAAAATTGGCTACACCAAGGGCGAGTACATGTTTGATGGCAGCTCATGCGGTGTGTTATCTGCTATTCACGAACAGTCGCCGGATATTAACCAGGGTGTTGACCGTACTGCCAAAGAAGAGCAGGGCGCAGGCGACCAGGGTATGATGTTTGGTTACGCCACCAGCGAAACCGATAATTATATGCCATTGGCATTGGATATTGCCCACGCCCTCTTAATTGAGCTTGCTGCCATCCGCCGCGAAGACAGCGACATTAAATACCTTCGCCCGGATGCAAAATCGCAGGTAACGCTTGAATATGACGACGACAACAAGCCTGTAAGGATCGACGCTATTGTTATCTCAACCCAGCACGATGATTTTGACGAAGAACAAACCATGCTGGCTAAAATCAGCAAGGATATTATCAGCATCCTTATCCCGCGGGTAAAGGCTAAATACCCCAAATACGCCCACTTTTTTAATGATAATATTAAATACCATATTAACCCTACAGGCAAGTTTGTTATTGGCGGACCGCATGGTGACAGCGGCTTAACAGGCCGTAAAATCATTGTTGATACCTACGGCGGCAAAGGCGCCCATGGCGGCGGCGCTTTTTCGGGCAAGGACCCCTCAAAGGTTGACCGTTCGGCAGCTTATGCCACACGCCATATTGCAAAAAATCTGGTTGCAGCCGGGGTAGCAAGCGAAGTACTGGTGCAGGTATCTTATGCTATCGGCGTAGCTCAGCCCATGGGTATTTACGTAAATACTTACGGAACCGGTAAGGTTGGTTTGCACGACGGTGAAATTGCCAAAAGGGTAGAGGCCATATTTAATATGACCCCTTATGCCATTGAAACCCGTTTTAAACTGCGTAACCCTATATACAGCGAAACCGCCGCTTACGGCCACTTTGGTAAACCAAGCCAGGTTGTTACCAAAACTTTTGTAAGCCCCGAAGGCCGCGTGGTAACAAAAGAAGTTGAACTGTTTACCTGGGAAAAACTTGATTTTGTAGATAAGGTAAAACAAGCCTTTGGCTTGTAGCGTCATTGGTCATTGGTCATTGGTGGAGAGTGGTGAGTTTTATTCACCATTCTCCATTTCCCATTTACCATTTCCCATTTACCACTCACCTTTCACACCACTCACCAGCTCAGCCCGTCACGCTGAAGCAGCGCTGATAGTATTCTTTTGAACGCCGGGCACTCCCGCAGGTTAAGGGGTTGCAGTACCGCCGGTTGCGGTTTTTTGTTTTATCCAGATAAAAGCTGCCGCAGTGACATTTTTTAATAAACTTTACATCTGCCGACATTAAAAAATCCCCTGTGTATTTTATGATCAGCCATAACGGGAAGGCCATTTCCTCATCCACATTGCGCCATACTTTTCGTAAACCATACCCCGTCATGGCAAAGCGTAAATGCTTATTGACTTCATCGTTAATGGTATTAAACTCCTCAATTACCCTGTGAAGGACAGGCTCATCATACCTGATGCTGCAAATTAGATCATACAGCATTTCGCGGACAACTATTACCTGGTTTACAATGCCCGCCGCCTCCTGCACATAGCAATTCCCTTCAATCTCTAACAGGTTATGTGTATCCTGGTCAATCAGCCTGATTTCATAACACCACGTTAAAAAGTCCTCGTAAGTGTTTATGTAATTTTTAGTATTTGCAGTATCCCTGTTTCTGCAGGTGTTTAACAATTGAAGTACCGGGATGTCGCCGTCGAGGGGGCACAGATCAGTTGGGCCATAGCGCAAAATTCGTTGCGGGATGAAGCGGGTAAGACTTGATTTTGTCATTTTTTTTAAAGTTTTATGATGGAAAAAGAGATTCAGGGTGTGGTAAAGGCTTCAAATCTGAAGGCTAAATGCATTTAGGGCGTGATAAACAAAAATTTCGCGAAGGCTAAACCCGTTTAGGGCGTGATAAAAAACACAAATCTGAAGGCTAAACGCGTTTAGGGTGTGATAAAAAATGCAGATCTGAAGGCTAAACGCATTTAGGGCGTGATAAAAATCCCCGGTTTGAAGGCTAAACGCGTTTAGCCTGTGGTGATATTTTTATTTTTTTGCTGCGCGAAAATTGCATAAAAGGCCCTTCATTGCACAGAAATGGCTATTTTAAGAACCAACACCGTAGGGACGCAACACTTTGCGTCTCCTTTGCGTCTCCTTTGCGTCTGTGGATACTGTTTTTATGGAAGATTTTTTGTTTTTCCTTTTTTTTATCCGGCTTCAGTAAAGCAGATGAAAAGGGCTGCCTGAAATAATCAGCAACATAAGGCAAAGATAAGAAATTATACTAAAAAATTTAGCAGGAACTCGTAAGAAATATTATTGTCTGACCCATGATTAAAAGATTTACATTAAACATTGCGTAATCAATAAAATCAAATTAATCAGTGGTTCAGACAAA
>JBIOHE010000223.1:0-7351 GCA_044448725.1 Sphingobacteriales bacterium
CATTATAATTGGGATAAGATGAAAGAAGTTGCATTAAAAATTGATTTAATTGATAAAATAGAGCATGCCGATTTTAAGCAGCTACAGGAAATTTACGGTTTGGTTATAAATTACTTTAATAGTAAAAGTGATGTTGTAGAAGAATGGGACCTATTACCTGAATATCAAAAACAGCAAATTTTGAAAGGCCTTGAAGAGGCGGATGCCGGTTTAGGTACCCCTGCAAAGGAAGTCATTCAAAAGGCACGGGAAAAACATGGGCTAAATGGCTAAAGAAATTATTTTAACACCTACTGCAACCCGAAACTTCTTAACTATTATTGATTACTTAAGCGCCAACTGGGGTATAACTGTTACCAATAATTTTATTGACCGATTTGAACAGGTGCTTGTTTTATTAGCCGAAAACCCAGGTATGTTTCAATTTTTGGATCAGACGAGGCGGGTTCAAAAATGTATTATGACCAAGCACAATATTTTATATTTTAAAGAAACAGCCAAAACAATCAGAATAATTACAATTTTCGATACCCGGCAAGATCCGAAGAAATTATCTTCAATAATTTAAGGGCTGTTTTAGGATGATAAGATTGGCATCTGAAAACAAGCGATCCTGAAATCTTTAAATCCAATAAATCAAAGTTCTCACAATAACCCTACCTTAACCTGTCTGCCGATTTTACCAGCTTTTCGTCCCGCTGTATCGCTTTTAACGCAAATATTACAAACAATATGCTTATGGTGCTTAAAAGCAGGCCTATTCCGCCGTTATGGGTATCAATCTGTATGCTTCCCATCACACCTTTTGCCGCTTGCGCCATCCAGAAACTATAACCAATAATTATCAGTATGGCACTATAGCATAATGCGATTTGCTGTTTGCGGTTTTTGTAAAGGAAAATAATGATCAACGGAACCAGGCCTGCAACTGCTGTCGCCGCGGTTAGTGCAGTAAAAAATTGCGTATGTGTTTGCTGCCCGTTAACCTCCTGAAAAACGCCGGTGACCATTATGGTTAAAAATTTGCCGTCCACATTAGCGCTGTGCACCAGCGGGAACAGGAACAGTGCGAAAATTGAAAGGCCGGCAAGTAAAAGGTAAATGCTTTGTATTCGTTGTAACATATTGTTGTTGTAAGGGTTATAAAAGTTGTAGTGGTTGTAAAGGTTGCATTTTTAATAAATTGAAGCTTTGTGCAAATTTTCAACTATTATAACATTTTCAACCATTTCAACTTCCTACCAGCACAAAGATATAATTGTTTAACTATTGTTGAATGTGAATTGACCAACAACATTTAAAACATTTCAATTGACTGACAACTTTACAACATTTCAACCTTACAACATTCCAACAAATACTACCTTTGCCCTGTGACCAATAAACAACGCTATTTTATTGAACTTTCTTATGATGGCAGCAACTATCATGGCTGGCAAATTCAAAAAAATGCCGTAAGTGTGCAGGAAATTTTGAATGAAAAACTGTCCGTGATCTTGCGCCAGCCTATTGAAACCACCGGCTGCGGGCGTACGGATACCGGGGTACACGCGAAGGAGTTCTTCGCACATTTTGACGCCGTTGGCGGGTCGATGGTTCATGGTCCATGGTCCATGGAAGGAAAGACAGAATCAATCGCCAACAACACTGAAGCTGCCATGGACTATGGACCATCGACCATGGACTGCAACACCTTTTTACGAAGCATCAACTCCACCCTGCCCAAAGACATCGCAGTAAAAAGTATTTTCCCGGTCGCCGCTGATGCCAATACGCGGTTTGACGCCATCTTGAGAACCTATGAATACCACATCCATTTTATTAAAGACCCTTTTAAAAATGGCTACTCCTGGGAATTGCGCGACCGGCCCGACCTGGATTTAATGAACAGGGCTGCTGAAATTATTAAAGAATATTCCGATTTTAGTTGCTTCAGCAAATCAAATACGCAGGTTAAAACCAATATTTGTAAAATAGCAACTGCGGTATGGGAAACAAGCGGCGAAGGAATTGTTTTCAGGATTTCAGCCGACCGTTTTTTGCGTAATATGGTGCGTGCCATAGTAGGTACACTGATAATGGTCGGAAAAAAAGAAATTGAACCCGAAGCGGTACGCCATATTATTGAAAGCAAAAACCGCAGCAATGCGGGCACGTCGGTACCGGCCTGCGGCTTGTATTTAACTGAAGTGAGGTATTAATTTCGGATTTCGGATGTTCGATTTCGGATTTATTAACTTCATTGAGGTTTACTATTAAAAGATTTATAAATTAATAAGGAATTTGAATTCCGAAATGGAAAATCCGAAATCCGAAATAAAAAAACATGTCTGAAGTAACCGGAAAAGCGCTTGATTGGAACCTGCTGAAGCGGGTAATGCATTATGTTAAACCGTATAAAACTACGTTTATCATAGCTGCATTTTTAACCATTTTTTTGGCGGCCAATGCGGTTGTGCAACCCATCCTCATCCAAAAAACGCTCGATAATTATATTCTGAAAGATGACTATAATGGATTGCTGTTTATGGTGGAGCTGATGCTTTCCCAGCTTGTATTGCAAACTATCGCCCAGTATTATCAAACTTACCTTACAAATACTCTGGGGCAATCGGTGATCCGCGATCTCAGGATAGATGTTTTTAATCATATCACCAGCTTACGTTTAAAGTATTTCGACCGTACGCCAATAGGCATGCTTATTACCCGAACGGTATCAGACCTGGAAACCATCGCTGATATTTTCTCGGAAGGTTTGATATCCATCATCGGCGATCTGCTGCTGGTGATTGCAGTTATCGGGATTATGTTGTTTACCGACTGGAAACTCGCGCTGATCACCCTGGTGCCGATGCCATTGTTGTTTTTGTCAACTTACGTTTTTAAGGAAGCCATTAAGTCATCCTTTCAGGAAGTGCGCACACAGGTAGCCCAGTTGAATACTTTTTTACAGGAACATATTTCCGGCATCAGCATCATACAGGTTTTTGCCCGCGAAGACCAGGAAATGCGCAAATTTAAGGCGGTTAATAAAAAGTACAGGGATGCAAATATCCGCTCAAACCTGTACTACTCCATCTTTTTTCCGGTGGTTGAAATATTGATGGCCGTTTGTATTGGTTTGCTGGTATGGTACGGATGTAAACGCATTTTACTGGATGAACAGGTTAAAGCCATTTCAGCCGTTTCGCATGGCTTAAAGCCGGGAATGTTTACCCAATTTGTGATTTTCTTAAAAAGCATATTAAGTGAAAAAATAACCCCTGGTGTAATTACCGGCTTCATTGTGTTGCTGAACATGCTTTTCAGGCCGATACGGCAGCTGGCCGATAAATTTAATACCCTGCAAATGGGCATGGTGGGCGCCGACCGCATTTTCAGGGTTTTGGATACCGATGAAGTGGCTGTAAATACCGGCAAATTAAAACCGGCGCATTTATCGGGCGAAATAGAATTTAAACACGTTTGGTTTGCTTATAACGAAGAGAACTGGGTGTTAAAAGATATTAATCTTCATGTGATGCCAGGTAAAACACTGGCTTTGGTGGGCGCTACGGGGGCCGGAAAGTCATCCACCATCAATATCCTGAACCGTTTTTATGAAATCGCAAAAGGAAACGTTTTGGTTGACGGGCACGACATCAGGGAGTACGATGTAAACTACTTACGGTCGCGCATAGCGACTGTAATACAGGACGTTTTTTTATTTACTGATACAATCGGCAATAATATCAGCCTGAACAACCCGGCTATTACCCGCGAACAGGTTATTGCGGCGGCAAAGGATGTTGGCGCACACGGGTTTATTGAGCGCTTGCCCGGCGGCTATGATTACAATGTAATGGAAAGGGGCGCTACCCTTTCGGCAGGACAGGCACAGTTAATTTCGTTTATAAGGGCTTTGGTTTATAACCCAGCCATACTTATTCTGGATGAAGCCACATCATCAGTTGATACAGAGACAGAGATGCTTATTCAAAATGCCATCAACAAACTGATGGAGGGCCGCACGGCTATTGTAATTGCGCATCGCCTGTCAACCATACAAAAAGCGGATAAAATTATCGTACTCGACCACGGCGAGATCAAAGAAACCGGCACCCACCAGCAACTGCTGCGGATAGAAGACGGCTATTACCGTAAATTGTACGATCTCCAGTTTAATTCGGCGGGAATAAGCAGGGAGTAAATCTTAGTCTTAAGTCGAAAGTCTTTAGTCGAAAGAAAAGAAGAGTACGAAATTCGACTTATGACTTTCAACTAAAGACTTGCGACTTGAAACTAATATTATTCAAACTTAAAGCCCAAACCAATCTGCCAAACCTGGTTGCGGTAATCACCGCCGTAAGAGGCATTTTGCTGGTTTTGCTGAAGGTCGATAGTGTATCTTGCGCGCAGCTCAACATCGCGGCTCAGGTCAAAACTTACGCCCACAACACCATCAAGAACAGTTCCCCTTCCATAAGTATTATAATACTGTTCATTGGTAATAACAAATCCGTTATCGTAGGTATTGGTTGTTGAAACCGGAAAAGACACCTGCGGGCCCACAAGGAAGCTAAAAGTTGGCGACATGCGGAATTTTGCAAGCAGGGGCACATCAATATAATTGGCGTGCTGAGTAAAATTTCCATCGGCAGTTACAGCAGCAAAACCTTTTTGCGAATACAAAACCTCGGGGGCAAATGATAAAGGATATATTATCGGAATATCCAGCATAAGCCCGGCATTAAACCCGGCTATTGAACCCGTGCTATAATTTTGGTCGTATGCATTTACCGTATTGGCAATGTTTAACCCGCCTGTTATACCAACCCTTACTTTGTAAAAATCATCATATTGGCTACGCTGCTGCGGTCGCCTTACCTTGCGATGCCCGTAATAACCTTGTGCGCTTACTGAGCCTGCAACCAGCAGGCATATTGTAAATAAAAAGAGTATTTTTTTCATAACGTAAATTGTTTTAATATATCCATAGATTAAAAATTGACCCAAAGGTTTATTTGCGATTAATTTTTATATCAGCTACCTGATAAAAATCGTGCCATTAAATTAAAACCTGCAACAAGGTTGCCTGTTGGTGTGCCCCTGTTTTTTACAACCGGCATGAGCGTTTATGGGGGAATATTGTTTTCAAACTCATTCAAAATTGAATTAAATTTACTTGCAAAAAATCAAAAGGCATGGACAAAAAATACTTTGCATTAAAACTGATACCCTGCCGCCCTACATTTGCGCAGGACATGACTGATGAAGAAAGAAGCATTATGCAGCAACACGTTGTTTACTGGCGCGGCTTGATGGACAAAGGAATGGTGATAGTTTTCGGCCCGGTAATGGACCCGAAAGGTACTTATGGCCTTGGCATTATCGCCGTGGATGATGAAGCCGAGGTCCGTACTTTCATAGCCAATGACCCGGCATCAAAAATAAACACCTATGAGTTTCACCCGATGCGGGCAGTGGTGAAAGGGTGAAACTGTGTGGAAAATCACCAATTTTGTGTATATTTAAATATTGATTAATATTCTATGAAAATTGTCTCCGTTGTCAGGAAAGCTAAGTTAAAAGAGATTGATGAGAGCTATGAAGATATGCTTTATTGGCTGTCGAGACCGCCGCAGGAGCGCATTGCAGAAGTGACCAGGTTAATATCCCTTAGTTTGAAACCTGGCCAGCGAATGGATAAAACAGTAGTAATTAAAAGGAAGCTGCATCCATGACCATCGTAGAGACGCAATGCTTTGCGTCTCCGCCACGCTTTAAATGAACCTTTATAATATTCGCCCTAAATAGTTTGAGACGCAACGCATTGCGTCTCTACGAATTTTCTTTTAGCCACTCCAGGTCATTTGTATCCAACTGATCATGAGATATTAGTTTACCTGCTTCAACATCCTTATCGCTAAGTTGTAAAATTAAAATTTGCTCATCGGTAAGTTTAACATTTCTATAATCTCGTGCATTATTTCCGATGAACTGATTTTCTAATATTTCATCTTCAAGCAAAGTATAAAGTGCTTTTAACTTTTTATCCTCGGCTGAATCAATGTAGTCGTGGAGCCGCTGCTTTATTTGGGTGATACGCATTGTATGTTGCTTTAGACAAATTTAAGATATTTTACAGGATTTTAGGGCGGCTTGGTAGATAATAAACGTGTCTTTTTATCAAAATAAATTCATTACATTTAGTTGAGATTCTAAACCTTTAAAAAAGACAAATCCTGATATAAATGAACCAGCAAATCAAATCAATATGTGGAATAAACTCTTTGATGGCTATTGCCCCGAAAGCAAACTGGATGGCGAAAAAGCGCGTATGCGTTTAAACGCGAATGATTTTTTTGAAAGTGAAAGAACCGGGTTGCAGATCGCAATCAGTTATCCGGGTGTCAATGCAGTAGTTTTAAATTTTAGAGGAGAAGGAGATTTTAGAAAGACTATTCAATATGCGCATGAAGTAGAAAATGGCGAGTTATTAAGCCCCCGGGTGCTGGATAGGTTTCCGTTTTGCGGAGATGAGTTGTTTGGGGATGAACAAGGATTTACAGATTACTTAAAGAAAATAAAAGAATAATCACATAAACCATAAACCAAATTAATATGAAAATTCAAGAGCTATTTGATGAACTAAAAACACAAACCGAAAATAAGGAAGATATATTTGCAGATTCTGAAATAATAAACTGGTCTGAAAAAATGGAATATGGCTTTTTCCCTTTAGGGCTGGGCATTTTGACAGATAATATTACTATCGACAGCAAAGCCGAGGGGGTTGAAATTGCAGAAGGCGGGGTAATGGTTTTAGGAAACGATTTTGGAACGGTCACATACGTGAATGATGTTATAAAGTATAGTGACGGATTTGGCGAAAAAAAAGTTCCACCTTTATAAACATGTTAAATTTAATACCCAAACTAAAGGCCGATAACATATTCTTTACAAATTTTTACCAGGGAATTCGTCTTGATGATGGTAGATACACAGGAACAACAATGATTAAACGAATGTATGATTGCAAGCCAAATAAAGTTAAAGAGGAATACGAAAAATTATGTAATGAATTTTTTAAAACCCAATTAGACCTTGTCAAACCTAAATTGGTTGTCTGTTTAGGACATCATGTAAAAAATGCCTTGATATCAATAGGAGGAGTATTTGAACAATGGAAACCCAAATCTGGGAGTTTAAAAGAATTGTACTCGGATGGAAAAGATAAATACATAACCGCGTTAAACGGAATAAAATTTATCATTATCCCTCACCCATGTTATCTTCCTAATTTATTAAAACATCCATATTATTTAGAGAAACTTAAAGATTTTTTGGATACCAATGAACAGTCTTCATA
>JBIOHE010000224.1:0-7300 GCA_044448725.1 Sphingobacteriales bacterium
ATATAAGATCGGTCTAAAAAATATAGGGTAAGTGTATTTAAAATACAATAAACCACAACAAAGCTGCTCATCAATAAAACAGGGTTAATTAATTCGTCCAGCCCGGGTTGATTGTTATTCGGGCCAAGCTTGTTTATCCAAACTAAATAGCCAAGTAAAGCGCCTGTCAGGATAGAAAGTAATATTCCAATACTTAATGACGACAAAAGCACCCGGCGGGCTCTTAAACACATGCGATTCCAAACCGGCACTATGATCAGCCACTGAATTATCAGCAGAATAACCAGCCCCGCCGGAAAAAAAACATAATCAAAAAACCAGAGGCCGTCCATGGCACCCTTACCTGCTTTATCCAGATCAATCGGATTTAATAAAGAATCAGTTTGAATGTATAAAAATGGGAGATGAATACCTATCAAAACCGGTAAAAACAGCTTTGCCAATCTTTTGCCAAAACTTTGCTTCGGTTTCTCAACGTTTACACCTCCCATCTTAAATCCAAATCAATTAAATACTTTAACAATATCTACGAAATCCCTTGATTTTAATGATGCGCCGCCAATCAGGCCGCCATCAATATCGGGCTGTGCAAAAAGCTCGGGAGCGTTTTTGGGGTTACAGCTGCCGCCGTATAATATGGTTGTGCTATCAGCCACTTGCTGGCCATATTTAGCAGCGATCTCTTTACGGATAAAAGCATGGATCTCCTGCGCCTGGTCTGATGATGCAGTTACACCCGTACCAATGGCCCAAACGGGTTCATAAGCTAACACCAATTGCGAAAATTGCGCTTCCTCAAGGTGAAATACACCTTCGGTCAGTTGATTTTTTATAATGGCGAAATGCTGGTTAGCCTCGCGTTCCTGCAGGGTTTCACCGATGCAAAAAATAGGTTTTAAACCATTTTTTAAGGCTGTATCTGTTTTTTTAGCAAGCAATTCATTGCTTTCTGCAAAATACTGGCGGCGTTCCGAGTGACCAAGGATCACATACGCAGCACCTGCTGATTTAATCATTTTCGCGGATATTTCTCCTGTATAAGCGCCTGATTCGGCCTGGTGGGCGTTTTGTGCGCCTACCGCTACTTTATCATAACCTTTTGCAAGTTGCACAAGGCTATGCAGATGAATAAACGGACTGCACACAACGGCTTCCTGGTTACCGGTTACCTCATCCCTGACCATGTTGATCACTTCGGAAAACAAACTTAAACCTTCGTTGTAATCAAGGTTCATTTTCCAGTTTCCGGCAACAATTTTTTTTCTCATGATTTATTTAATAGTTGAATTATTGATTTAGTGAATTATTGATTTATTCTTTGATTTACACCTCCGTAGAGACGCAATACTTTGCGTCTCTGGCATGTTTATTCAGCGATGTAAGAACCCCACGGAGGCGCTCCTCAGAGACGCAAAGTATTGCGTCCCTACGCCGAAACCTAAAACCGTCTGTACTCCTCGGTTAATTCAAATACCTTCGTTATTATATTTTGTTCATTTTCATCAAAAATGCGATGATCCCGCCTGGCAAAAACCTTTCCGGCGGTCTCAAACATTTTTTTAAGCGTATAAACGTCTAAGCCCTGGGGACCGCCCCATGAAAAATCGGGAATAAAATTACGCGGAAAACCTGCGCCAAAAACATTGGCGCTTACGCCTACTACGGTTCCGGTATTGAACATGGTATTGATTGCGCATTTAGCATGATCGGCCATAATTAATCCGCAAAATTGCAGGCCCGTTTTACGGAAACGTTGGGTGGTATAGTCCCAAAGCTTAACCTCATCGTAATTATTTTTCAGGTTCGAGTTATTGGAATCAGCGCCTATGTTGCACCATTCCCCCATCACAGCATTGCCCAGGTAACCCTCATGGCCTTTGGATGAATATCCCCAGATCACGGCGTTATTCAACTCACCCCCAACCCTCGAATAAGGGCCTACCGTAGTAGCGCCATATATCTTCGCTCCCATTTTAACCTGGGAATGCTCGCATAAAGCGAATGCACCTCTGATATGGGTGCCTTCCCAAACCTCAGTATCTCTGGCCAGATAAATCGGTCCATTGATAGTACTGAAAGTGGAACACTCCGCAAGCGCGCCTTCTTCGGCAAAAAAATCATTACCGATAATAGTATTTGTTGAACTGATAGTTGCGCTTTTTCGTCCCCGGGTAAGCAGCGTAAAATCTTTACGAAGCTCTGTATCATTATTCCTGAAAATTTCTTCCGGGTAGCGAAGAATTACCGGCGTATGCTCCAGCACAGTATTTTTATCAAATACATTATTATAATCGAAACCGGCAGCGTCTTTTTCACCAAGCTTTACCGCAACCAGCAGATCATTATATGTTAAGGCTTCGCCTGTTTTTAACAGGTCAACGGCCTTCAATAATAATTCATCCGGGCAAACTGACCCGTTTATAAACAGGTTGTCCGCTTCAATTTTCAAAGGGAACTTATCCTGCAGCCAGGATTGCGTATGATAAGAAAAATCGCTTTGCAGGTATTTACCCCACTTTTCGGCGATGGTAAGTATGCCGGTCCGCAGGTTGGCGACGGGGCGAGTAAACGTTAAAGGCCGGAGGCTTTGATGCGCGTTATCGTCAAAAAGAATAATTGCCATGGTGCAAAAATAAAAAAATCCCCCCGCCAACGGGCGGAGAGATTCATAAATATTTTATAAAAACAATGTTATTATTTTTTGTTGTAACGGGTACGGAACTTATCAATACGGCCTGCAGTATCAACCAGTTTCATTTTACCGGTATAAAAAGGGTGCGAGGTATGTGAAATTTCCAGTTTTATTAAAGGATATTCGTTACCGTCTTCCCATTTTACTGTTTCGCGGGAATCGATGCATGATTTGGTTATAAAAGCATAGTCATTTGACATATCTTTAAAAACAACTAATCTATAATTTGAAGGGTGCAGATCTTTTTTCATTGTATTCGTTTCTTCTAAAAGAGGTGCAAATGTATCACTTATTTTATATTTCTGCAAGTTTAATTTTGTTCATGGTTCATGGTTCATAGTTCATGGATTTTCAGCTTTGATAATCAGCAATTTAAACTCAGGTCAATTTCTATTTTAAGTAAAATAATTTGACCTAAAACCAAATTCTTTAGCCTAAACATCGGGGTATTTAAAGCCATTACCCCCCTTGCTAAATCAATGCCCCGGAGGGGCTACCGCTTTGTAGCATATAAATATGGAGGGCAATTTGCCGCGTCAGCGGCTACCCATAGCAAATTTTCAATTCGTTGATATATGAATTTGGGCATTCCCGCCTGGTAGAAGGCGGGCCGCGCTATCCGCTCATACTGCACAGGCATTATCCGCCATTTGGCGGACGGTATCCGCTTTTATCGCTAATGCGAAATTATGTATTAATTAGATACACGACTGGCTGCCTACTCTCCTTCTCCAAGATAAATACTTTTTATCCTTCTTCTAAGTATATCATGCAGGCGTTTAGTTTTATCCGACAATAAATTCCAATCACAAACGGAAGAATAGTCTCCGCGCTGTTTAAATTGTTCTCCATAAACAATAATCAGATTAAGGCTACCCACATATTCAGTGCAAAACTTATTCGTTTTTGCAGGGTGCTGAATTAAGTCCTCTACCAAAGAAAAAATTGTGCCTTTTTCGGTTTTAGTGAAATAAACTTTGAAAGTATCAACTTTTACTTTTGTACCCTTAGGTAATGGGGCAAAAAAAGATCCCCTATGATAAACATTCACCATAGAAGTATCATCGTCGTTATTAATTGTAATCTGGGTATCTTCTTCTGATATAATTAGCAACACACTCCATGGATTTGCCGTTGTTTTATTGACAGCCTGCTTGCAGCCGATGCCGATTAACAGGAATAAAGCAACAAGACTAATGCATTTCATAAATTTGGTTTATAAAAACAGGGTTATAGCAAATACAAGAACCATCACCTATTTAACCTCCTGGCACAATTCCACCAATACCCCTCCCGCACTCTTAGGATGCACAAAACAAACCAGCTTATTATCAGCGCCAAGCTTTGGGACATCGTTCAGGAGTACAAAACCCTCCCCTTTCAGACGTTCCATTTCTGCCACAATATCATCAACATCGAATGCAATATGATGTATCCCCTCCCCTTTTTTGGCAATAAATTTAGCGATGGGACTATCAGGCGATGTGGCTTCCAGTAACTCGATTTTATTGGGGCCGCTTTGTAAAAAGGCTGTTATAACACCTTCTGAGGGCACTTCTTCCACTTTATAGATCAATGAATTCAGCAGCTTCTGATAAGTAACGCCTGCAATTTTAAGGTCATTTACTGCAATACCAATGTGCTCTATCCTGTTCATGTCCAAATATTGTAAATATTGGCGTGAAGTCTGCATTTTCTCCTTATTTTTAATGATTTTAAATAAACTTTATTTATCTTTGTACTATTAATCGCATAAAGAATATGAACTTGCCGATATACTTAGATAATAACGCTACCACACCCATGGACCCGCGTGTGCTGGATGCTATGCTGCCTTATTTTACTACAAAATTTGGTAACGCCGCCAGCCGTAACCATCCTTTTGGCTGGGTAGCCGAAGAAGCTGTGGATTATGCCCGCGAACAAGTAGCCAAACTGATTGGCGCCAGCGAAAAGGAGATCATCTTTACCTCAGGCGCTACCGAATCAGATAACCTGGCTATTAAAGGGGTATTTGAAATGTACAAAGAAAAAGGCAATCATATTATAACCACTGTTACCGAGCACAAAGCAGTATTAGACGCCTGCAAGCATGTTGAAAAAATGGGCGGAAGGGTAACTTATCTGCCTGTAAAGGAAGATGGCCTGGTTGACCTTGAATTGCTTGAACAAAACATGAGCAGCGACACCATTTTGGTATCGGTTATGTATGGCAATAACGAGATCGGCGTTATTCAACCTATAAAAGAGATAGCAGCCATTACACATAAACACGGCGCATTATTTATGACAGATGCGGTGCAGGCTGTCGGAAAGATCCCGGTTAATGTTATTGCAGACGGTATCGACTTACTGGCATTATCGGCCCATAAAATATACGGACCTAAAGGTGTTGGCGCTTTATACGTTCGCCGCAAGGGGCCAAGGGTTAAAGTTACCGCACAAATGGACGGCGGCGGTCATGAGCGCGGTATGCGTTCGGGTACCTTAAACGTGCCGGGTATTGTGGGCTTGGGTAAAGCCTGCGAACTTTGTATGCAGGAAATGGAAAGTGAAGCCAAACGTTTATCAGCTTTGCGCGATAAACTGCAAAACTCATTGCTGGAACTGGAAGAAAGCTATGTTAACGGCAATACTGAACACCGTTTACCGCATGTAGCCAATATTTCGTTTAAATATGTAGAAGGCGAAGGTTTAATGATGGCGATGAAGGACCTGGCTGTATCATCCGGCTCGGCATGTACTTCGGCTTCGCTTGAACCTTCTTATGTATTAAAAAGTTTAGGTTTATCTGATGACCTGGCGCATTCGTCCATCCGCTTCGGGTTGGGCAGGTTTACTACCGAAGAGGAAGTGGATTATGCTATTGAGGTCACTAAAAAATCGGTTAACCACCTTCGTGAGCTTTCACCCCTTTGGGAAATGTTTAAAGAAGGCGTTGACCTGAGCAAAATTGAGTGGGCGGAACATTTATAGATGTGCAAATATACGGATGTGCAGATGTGCAGATGTTTATTTTCCGGCTTAACTCACTAAATCAATAATTCAATAATTCAAAATTAAAAAGATATGGCTTATTCAGAAAAAGTAATCGATCACTACACAAACCCGCGCAATGTGGGCACTTTGGATAAAAGCAGCCACAAAGTAGGTACCGGTTTGGTGGGTGCACCTGAATGCGGCGACGTTATGCGCCTGCAAATACAGGTTGATGATAACAACATGATCACCGATGCTAAATTTAAAACATTTGGCTGCGGATCGGCAATTGCATCATCATCATTGGCTACAGAGTGGCTAAAAGGCAAAAGCATTGACGATGCCATGAAGATTGACAACATGGATATTGTGGAAGAACTGGCCCTGCCGCCGGTAAAAATACATTGCTCGGTTTTGGCCGAGGATGCAATAAAAGCAGCTATTAATGATTACCGCATAAAAAATGGCCTCGAAGCTATTGAAAGCGAAAAAGTACATCATTAATATTGGTGAGTGGTGAATAGTGAATGGTGAGCAGTTGATTGCCGCCATAACTACTCACCGCTCACTACTCACAACTCACTTAACAATGGTAACAGTAACAGATAAAGCGAAAAGCAAAATAGAACATTTAATGCAGGATTCGGAGCTTGACGGATCATATTTCCTACGGGTTTCTGTGCAGGGGGGTGGTTGTTCGGGTTTATCATATAACCTTGATTTTGATAACGAAATAAAAAAGGGCGACCAGTTTTTTGAAGATAAGGGAATCCGCTTTGCCCTTGATATGAAATCTTTTCTGTACCTGGCCGGCACTGAACTTGATTTTTCGGACGGCCTGAATGGTAAAGGTTTTAACTTTCATAACCCAAATGCAAGCCGTACCTGCGGCTGCGGGGAGAGTTTTTCAGTATAGTTTTTAGGATTACACCGATTGTTGAATATGATTGCACCGATTTTGTGAAACAGGATCGGTTTTTTTTGTGCCGATGACCCTCAACCGTTGTCTGTGGGGACACAGACAACGGGTATAAATCAGTGAAATCATCACCCAATCGGTGAAATCACCTTATAATCAGTAAAATCTTTATAATATCGGTGTAATCAAAATCAATAAAAATAAATTAGCTTTGTTACCCTATTGATACTAATTAAACTTAATGAGCGTGGCAACTGACAGATCAACCGTTCCGGGTCTTATCCGCAATATTGTAAAAAACATTCATTCGGATTCCCATACATTTATGACCCATAAGGTAAATGATGTTTGGGAAGAAATAAGCTACAGGCTGGCATTGGATAAGATTGACGCCATATCCGCCTGGTTGCTGGATATGGGCATTCAAAAAGGCGACCGGCTGGCCCTGATCATCGAAAACTGCCCTGATTATGTATATTATGACCAGGCGTTGCAGCAAATTGGCGGCATAAATACTTCCATCTACCCTACCCTCTCCGACGTTGAAATTGAGTATATTTTAAATGACTCCGGTGCGAGGGCCATATTAGTTGGCAATCCCTTCCTGCTGCGGAAGGTGCTTAAAATTGCCAATAACTGCCCGGCGTTACTACGTATTATACCCGCATTTGATGATTTTGAAAAGTTCACCGCCAAGCTAAGCCTTAACG